>JBEIMO010000005.1:0-29978 GCA_040378625.1 Verrucomicrobiia bacterium
AATGACGTGGGTAAGCTGCATTTCGATGTCATCCACCACATTCACAAAGTGGAAAATGTATGATCCATCGGGCCGGCGGATCGTCATATCGGGGTGCGTTGCAGGATTCGACATGTCGAATTCAATGCGTCCACAAACCATATCCTCTAGCACGACCGACTTGCGCGGCGAGCGGAAGCGAATGGAACCCGCATCCTCATAGACATGCCCCGCTGCCTCAAGCTGGGCGAGATATTTGCCATAGATGTCCGTGCGCTCGCTTTGTTGGTAGGGGCCGAACGGACCGCCCTTGTCCGGACCTTCATCCCAATCGATGCCGATCCACTTCAAACCATCATAAATAACTTGGCGTGCTTCTTCGGTATTGCGCTTCTCATCCGTATCCTCGATGCGAAGAATAAATTTCCCTTCGTGCTGGCGGGCATATAGCCAATTGAAAAGCGCTGTGCGGGCGCCGCCCACGTGAAGGTATCCGGTCGGTGATGGTGCAAATCGAGTGCGAACTGTCATGCGCAGAGACAACGTGATTCGCCCGCTGAACTCAAGACATTGCTGGCATATCCCCTCCCCATTTTAAGAATTTTTCTTCGAGCGAATATTTTTCCAATTTTGCCCTTGTTCTAGAGGCCTGATCACAGGAAGTGTGGTGACATATGACATCAAGCATGCCCTCGGATAAAGGATATCGACTACCGGCTGAGTGGGAACCCCATGAAGCCACATGGATTTCTTGGCCACATCCCGAATGCAACAGCTTTCCCGGATCCTACGACAAGGTCATACCCACCTTCGTTCAAATGGCCGCAGCTCTCGCTGAATCTGAAATTTTGCGAATCAACGTGAAAAATTCCGATCAGGAAAAAACCGTTCGCAACCTCTTAAAATCAGCCTGCCCGCCGGAACGCGTGGAATTTTTCCACATCCCAACGGATGAGCCTTGGTGCCGCGATCATGGGCCCATTTTTATGACTCGGGAGAAATCCCCTCAGCTTGCCGCTCTCGATTTTGGGTTCAATGCCTGGGGATACAAATTGCAACCCTTTGACGAGGACAACCTCGTTCCACCCGCTCTGGCAAAGGCTCTCGACATCCCACTCTTTAATTTTTCCGACTTTATTCTCGAGGGCGGATCGATCGATGGCAATGGTTCCGGAACGATTCTGACCACCGAAAGTTGCCTGCTAAATCCCAACAGAAATCCCTCAATGGACCGCCAAGGCATTGAAAAAAAACTCCGCGATATCTTTGGGGTCAAATCGATTCTTTGGCTGGGAGACGGCATCGAAGGGGATGACACCGACGGCCACATTGACGACATCACCCGCTTTGTCAGCCGAAACACAGTGATTACAGCGATCGAAGAAAACACCGAGGATCCGAACCACTATCCGCTCAAACACAATCTGGATCTCCTCCACACCATGCGCCTGCCGGACGGAGAGCCTCTGCATGTTTTGACGTTGCCCATGCCAAGCCGCATCGAGCGCGAGGGCCAGCGACTCCCAGCCAGTTACGCCAATTTTTACATAGCCAATACGTCTGTGCTATTGCCCGTCTATGGCGAACGCAATGATGCCTGGGCAGTCTCGGCTCTGCACGAAGCGTTCCCTACCCGCCAAATTGTTCCGATCGATTGCCGCGAACTCATTTGGGGGCTTGGAGCCTTTCATTGCCTGACTCAGCAACAACCAGCTATTTGATCAACGGAATCCCGATGCGACGTTACCGCAAAAATGTTGCTTTCATTCTTCAGCGGAAGGATGGATGCATTCTCATTTGCGAACGGAGCGATCGACGGGATGCTTGGCAATTTCCGCAGGGTGGAATGAATCGCGGCGAAACCGAAGACGAGGCGCTCGCCCGCGAAGTCTTGGAGGAAATTTCCCTCCCGCCGAATTGCTACGAAATCCTCGAAAAGAAAGGCCCCTACCGTTACGAGTTTCGCGGCAAATACAAAAAAGAGGGCTTCGATGGCCAGGAACAAACCTACTTTTTAGCAAAAGCCATCGATCCCTGCGAAAGCACCATCAGGGTTGATGAACATGAGTTCCGCTCGTTTCAATGGGTTCTCCCCACGGAGTTCAAAATGGAATGGGTCGCGCCCATTAAACGAGAGGTTTATGCCCGGGTTTTCATGGATTTTTTTGAGATAGATCTCTGAAAAGACCACTACTGACGCGAAATCAAACGCAACATCCGAGCGGAACTTGCGTGAACATTGGTTTGCATCAAACGTCATTTTGCACGATGATTTCTGGCTTTTTCAAATGACAGATTCGCAATCACAGCCTGTGTCCATCCAACCGACCGTTGAAAATCTTAGGGTCGTTGGAGTGACGCGCCTGATCTCGCCGGCGCAAATCAAAGATGAATTGCCCGCCAGCGCCCAACAACTTCAACTCGTCGCCAAAGCCCGGGAGGATTCACGCGCCATCGTTCGTGGCGAGGATCCCCGGTTGCTCGTTATTGTTGGCCCCTGCTCGATCCACGATCCGGCATCCGCCTTGGAATATGCCCGCCGGCTTTCAGCAATCAGCAAGGAAGTTTCCGACCGCTATCTGCTGGTGATGCGTGTTTATTTTGAGAAACCCCGCACGACCATTGGCTGGAAAGGATTCATTAACGATCCTCATCTCAATGACTCCTGCGACGTCGCTGCAGGCATCACCGCCGCCCGCAAGCTTCTTCTCGATATTCTCGATCTCGGCCTGCCAACGGCCACCGAATTTCTTGATCCCATCATCCCGCAATACACGGCGGATCTTGTGAGTTGGGCAGCCATCGGCGCACGAACCACGGAATCCCAGACCCACCGCGAAATGGCGAGCGGTCTCTCGATGCCGGTTGGTTTCAAAAACGGAACAGATGGTAGCGTGCAAACAGCCATTGATGCGATGAAGTCGGCCCAAGCGGCACACAGTTTTCTCGGAATCGACCGCGATGGCGCCACAAGTATCATTAAGACTGCAGGAAATCCCGACAGTCACATCGTGCTTCGCGGCGGCCGCAATGGTTCGAACTACGGACCAGAGGATGTCGCGAAAGCGGTCGCCTCGCTTCAAAAGCATTCGCTCAATACGGGACTGATGGTTGATTGCAGCCACTCAAACTCCGGAAAAGATCCCAAACGTCAACCCGACGTCTGGCAGAGCATTCTGGATCAACGAGCCACTGGAAAGCGGGATATCGTGGGCGCCATGCTGGAAAGCCACATCAAATTCGGCAGTCAACCACTACCCTCAGACCCATCCCAAATCGAATACGGCGTCTCGATTACTGATGCCTGCATGGATTGGGAGATGACTGAAAAACTTCTTCGCTCTTGAAAGCTGGAGCGGTTCCTTTTGCTGCGATCGATTTCGAAAGCGCTGGCACCGCTCCTGGCCAAACTGACGAACCCGTCCAAATCGCCATTGTCCATTGGACTGGCGACAAAATGCCAACGGTTTTAAATTCGCATCTCAAGCCCTCTCGTCCCGTCACATGGGCTGCGCGGGAGGTTCACGGAATAACCGACGAACAACTTCAAAACGCCCCGCGATTGGTGGACATCTGGCCACAAGTCAAATCCAGCCTAAATGATCGCTGGGTCGTGGCCCATGGAGCCGCTACGGAGAAACGCTTTCTCCGCGTTTTTCCATTCCATGGATTCGGCCCCTGGGTCGACACCCTCACACTAACACGAGCCGTTTATCCATCCCTGCCATCCCATGCTTTAGGAGACGCCATCACCGCACTGGAATTGCAGGATCAGGTCACGATCGAGGGATTTCGTTGGCACGATGCCGCGAGCGATGCTTTGGCCACTCTTGTTCTTTTGCGCCACCTCATCACTGTCACAAATCTCCACGACGAACCCGCTGAGATTCTGACCCGACCAAATCTCTCCGCCTATTTCAACGCTCGCAGGTCAAAATCCCCGACGGCGTAATTAGGTAATCCACAGCCACATCATGATCTTCCCCTGGCACGGCTTCTACGACCTGCTCCTCAAAGCAAATCCCAGCTTTGATGCCCGTGTAGCTTTGCAGCAAGCGGTCATAATACCCCCCACCTCGGCCGAGGCGCATTCCGGCTCGATCAAATGCCACACCGGGAACAAGAATAAGATCAAGCGATTCGCAGACCTGAGGGTTTTCCTCAGCCGGTTCCTTCACTCCAAAACGTCCCTCGACCAGATCTTCCGACCGCAAAACCAAATGCAGACTCAAGCATTCGCCAACCACTCGCGGGAAGATCAGTGTTTTTCCTTCAGGCCAAGGATGCAAAAAACCAGGCTCCACTGGCATGGGATGAAACACACACGCCTTCTCCGCTTGAACCCAAACACTCCATGTCTCCAGATGGCTTCGGATTTTAGCCGATGCAGTGACGCGATCGGAGGGACTCATGCCATGCAAAATCCCTTTCATCCTTTGGCGGAGGCGTTGCTTTTCGTCAGGGTTCATAGAAAATAAATAAGGCATGGTCCAAAAATTACTCCGCAGAAAATCAGCCGCAAAGAAGCCGGACCACCATGTGGACATGAAGCTCGGCAGCGGTTGGCACAAGAGAAATTTTCTCGCTGAGGTCGTCATCCCCTCCCTTTTTACAAAACGTCATGGCCGAAAATTGAAGCCGGTTTTTCCGGAATTGGCGGAAGGACAAGTGTGCATCACGTGGATCGGCCATGCGTCATTCCTGATTCAAACGCCGGAGCACAGCGTTCTCATCGACCCGAATTGGGCGAAATGGCTGAAAGTCATCAAGCGCATCAAACAACCGGGAATGGAAATCCACGACCTTCCGGCGATCGATCTGGTTCTGGTGACCCACGCCCACTTCGACCATCTCGACCGCAAAACTCTCCGTGCCGTAGCCAGCGACCAGGCGATCATTGTCCCCGAGCATGTCGGCGGCTTGGTTCATGGGCTGGGCTTCCGCCATGTGGAGGAATTGAAACACTGGCAGGCCTTTCAACTTGGATCTCTGAAAGTGACACTCACGCCGGCTCGCCACTGGGGGGCTCGTGTGTTGCATGATAGTCACCGCGGCTTTGGCGGATTCCATCTGGAATATGCAGGCCGCTCAGTCTTCCACTGCGGCGACAGCGCGTATTTTGAGGGTTTTCGCGAAATCGGCGAACGACTCCCTACGGAAATTGCACTTCTTCCGATCGGCGCCTATGAAGCACCCACCAAGCGCGATGTCCACATGAACCCAGAACAAGCGCTGGACGCCTTCACTGCCCTCGGCGCACGCACTCTGGTGCCAATGCATTTTGGAACATTCCGCCTTAGTTACGAACCTCTCCACGAACCTCCGGAACGCCTCATTCGTCACGCCGCCGAGCGACGTATTCTCGACAGCGTATGCATTCTTGAGGAAGGAGAACCCCGTATTTTTTAAGGCACCAAGGACGATTATTGTTCGTATTGTTGTCATGAGCACTGAGCTAAACCCAGAATTTCCCGACCACATCGGATTAATGGTTCTGCCGTGGGTTACGCTTTTTCCGGGCTGCCTGCTTCCATTGCATATCTTCGAGGACCGCTATCGCAAAATGTGTTCCTTGGCACTCTCTGGAAACCGAGTCTTTGCAATCGCCCACGCCGATGAGAACGGCCACTGCGAACCTCTTGGGGGATTAGGAATCATTCGCGCCGGAGTGACCAAGGATGATGGAACAATCGATATCGTTCTCCAAGGAGTCACCCGCGTGGAGTTTTCGCAAATGGAAATGAAACCCTACCCTCAAGCGGACATTCAGATTCTCAGCGATCCTCAGGTCGATATTGAATCGTTTGCTCCGCTGAGAAAAAAACTTTTGAAATCGATTCAAACGAGTCTCAAAAAAATGACCGATGCGCCCAAAGGCTTTATGGATTTCACAGATTCCATCGAAGCTCCTGGTGCCTATGCAGACATGGTCGCTTCCGCGCTCATCACACACCCTGTGCGACGCAGAAACATCCTCCGCGAACTCGACATCCATAAACGCATGGAATTGCTGCTCGAATACCTCCTCGCCGAACGAAAAGAAAAATAGAATCAGACTGCGGATTCCATACGATCCACAGCGATGCGAACCGCTTCGGCAGGATCAATGTTCTTCGACAGCATTTTTGCACGAATGCTGAAATGACGATCATCCAAGATGCGCTGAAGCTTTCTCGCCAAAGCAGAGGCCGAAATAGACCGTCGGGACAGAATTTCTCCAACGCCAAGCCGCCGCATACGAAAGGCATTATCGGGTTGATCAAAGGAAAACGGGATCACCACAGAAGGAATCCCTGCCCGCATGGCTTCCGCACAAGTTCCAATGCCGCCAGCATGAACAATGGCTACCGCATGGGGAAGAATCTCAGAAAGACGCGCGTATTCCACGGCCAATATGGGATCCGGCAAATGGGCAGGCAAACCAGCATCGCGCCCCGTCAGCAAAACCGCACGTCGCCCAAGTCGAACGGCAACATCTGCGGCAACTTGATAAAACCGAGGTTCAAAATGCGCAACAATCGAACCCAGCGTGAAAACAATCGGAGGTTCCCCGGATTTTAAAAACTCCTGAACCGCCTCGTCCCCAGCAGCAACAGGTTGCTGAAAAAATGGGAAGCCACATGAAACCGCCTCGCTGGGCCAATCAGGTTGTGGCGAGCCAAAGAATGAGGGAAACATGGCCAGTGTTCCGTGCGGAGAATGCTTCGCATCAAAAATGGGATTCGCGCCAGCAGGAAGGCCAAGTTCTTTGCGAAAACGAAAATAACCCGATGCCCACATACGTCCCTGCAATCGCCCAGCCACATAAGCCATCTGATGAACCCAAGCGCCCAAATGCCGGAAGGGATGCAAAAACGGCGCAGGTGCTAAAACACAGGGATCGGTCGCCGAAAGCATCGATGTCGGCGCAAGAATGACGTTCATCCAAGGAATGCGTAAATTCTCCGCAATGATCGGCGCGGTGTAGAGCAATTCGCCCACTACCAGCAAATCAGCTCCTGCGCTGAGTCTCTCGAGATCGGCATGAGTTTGACGAATCTGATCGAACACCACTTCCCGGAGCAGACGCCCCGGCCCGCGTTTCATATCGAAATAATACTCCAGCAAATCGGGATCATGCGGAATCACCGGACGTAGCGATTGAAAAGACATCCCCGCACGTTGCACATTGGTTTCATAATTTGGCGAAGCGGCGACTGCCACCTCATGTCCCCTCACCTGCGCCTCTGCAGCCAACGCAAGCATCGGATGCAAATCTCCCAGAGATCCCAATGAGGCAAAAACAATACGCATCACTTCTTTTTATCGGGCACTTGCGAAATCATAAACCCCAAAGACATAGTCAGAACATTGAGTCGTTCGAGGAAATCCGTGGCAATGTGGGCGCGTGGCATGTAGATAGGAACCATGAAAAGAATTGTGACACTTTTGAAGCCCGCCATGCCTCGCCGTGGCCACATTTCGTAAAAACTGATGGATGCCGTCCAATTCCGCATCGGAAACGAAAAGCTCATTCGCGTGCTGGATGCCGCGAGCGAGAGGTTGCGTTCCCTTTTAACCAAGCAAGGACGCCCTGGAGGTGCATTGCGCGTTGCCGTCATTGGCGGCGGATGCTCTGGACTCCAATACAAAATGGATTTGGTCGATGGTCCCGCCAATCGCGACATCGTGGTGGAATCCAACCAAGTTAAAGTCGTCATCGACCCCAAGAGCGCGTTGTTTGTGAGCGGCTCGGAATTGGACTTCAGTGATGATCTCCAAAAAGGCGGCTTCAAAGTCACCAATCCCAACGCCGTGGCGCACTGTTCCTGCGGCGAGAGTTTTTCGGCGTGAGTGATTTTTTTGCGGAGTTCGGATTGCCGCGCAAAGCGTGGCTGGATGCCGAGAACGTAAAATCGCGTCACCATGCACTCATGGCGGAACTTCATCCCGACAAAGCAAGCGGTGATGCCGAACGCTCGTCTCTTTTAAATGATGGACGCCGCGTTTTGGAAAATCATGCCTCGCGCCTCCGCCACTTGACCACGCTGATTGAGCCCACTTTTCAACCCACGCAGAAACCATCACCTGATTGGGATTTTTTCTCACGCGCAGGAACAACCACCCGCCGAAGCTTGGAAACCGCTCGTAAAAAAGCGGAGGCGACCTCGCCGATTGCCAAAGCCGTTCTCCAGCGCGAGGCGACCGATTGTCTCAAAGAACTAAAATTCCTCGATGACGACTTAAAAATCCGAGCCGAGCACCTCGCCTCTCGAACCCGATCTGCAGATGAATTGGCCTTCGAACCTGCAGAACTGTGGAATTTAGCTGAGGAATGGACCTTCCTCGACCGCTGCCAAACATCCGTTCAAGAAGCCCTCACCGCACTGCGGGTTTCGTAATTTTTACCTCACCAGGAGCTTCACTCAGGCAAAGCTCCATCGCCGGCGCGGCAGAGGTATCCATCGGCCCGATGACCGGTCTGAGATTCGTAGGATTTTTGAACAACTTGAAGAACAGACTCTGCGGCATTTTGCTCCACTAATGCCACGATGGCTCCACCAAATCCTCCGCCAGTGAGTCGAGCGCCGAGGCAACCCTTTTGAGCTATGGCGAGATCAACAAGCAGATCCAACTCCGAAGTGCTGTTTTCAAAATTGTGCATGGAGCTGCGATGGGAGGAGGTCATCAGTGCCCCCAACTTTTCAGGATGCCCCGCCTTGAGAGCATCAATCGCAGCGAAAACGCGTTCATTTTCCCCCACCACATGCCGGGCGCGACGTTTGACGAGATCTGGCATTGCCGTGGCTTCGAGCTGAGCGCTTGTAGCATCGCGAAGAGCGGGAATGCCCATGCTCGCTGCCGCAGCGAAGCATTGTTCGCGCCGCTCATTATATTCGCCACCAGTCAGCGCATGTTTGACGCCGGAATTGATAATCAAGATTCCGAGATGATCGGGAAATGGAATGTTAGAAACGGTTTCGGATCGGCAATCAAGATGCACAAGATGGTCCTTTTTCCCAAAAACAGAGGAGGCTTGGTCCAGAAGGCCACAATTGACACCAACAAACTCGTTTTCCGCACGACGGCAGAGTTTAGCGACTTCCATGCGACGGAGCGTTTGCGGGTAAAGTTGCGTCAGCAGGACGGCCGTTGCCACTTCGATTGCGGCCGAACTCGATAATCCAGCGCCAGCGGGCAGGGTGGATTCATAGGAGATCGCAAAGCCACCCGCTTCCCCGCCGATTTGGGCCAGCATTTCAGCGACTCCGAGCGGATAATCCACCCATTGCCCACTGCGTTTCAAACCCTGCGACCGATTGGTTTCAAAAACACCTTCCATTCCTGCGCTACTCAACTGAATCGCACCGTCAGGCAGAACTTTTCCGGTAGCCTTGACGCCAAGCTGCAAAGCCGCAGAGAGAACGACGCCTTCATTGTAATCCGTATGATTCCCTAAAATCTCAACGCGACCCGGGGCGAATGCAGTAAAATCAGGCATAAACCCCATTATTCCCGACAGGTTGACGCTTGCCAAGGGACATTTCCGTGTCAGGATTAAGTATGGAACCCCAAAATCATTATGAACGAGACAACTGAATCCATCGCAGGAAAAAAACTCGAAAGCAGCACGGAACACGCCCGCAAGGTCATCGACGCCGCAGCTGGAGCTGGTCGAGTTTTAGGTGAAACCGTAAAAGCACAAACCAAAGTCGCTATTGACGCAGGTCGCGAGCATCTCGGTGCCGCCGCCAAAGATTTAGGTGAAGCGGCTTCGGCGACTTACAGCGATTTGCGTGATCAAGCCCGCGAAAAATCAGCCGATATCCGCAACAACGCCAATGCATTTTTTGACGAAGCCTCCACGTATGTTCAGGCTTATCAAACCGAAACAGAAGCCTACATCCGTGAAAAACCTCTCCAAGCCGTGGGAATCGCCCTCGGAGTAGGATTTGTTTTAGGTCTTCTGATCCGTCGCTGATTTTCTTTTGGAAACAAGAGGCACGCTCGAGTCACTGCAACCCGGCTCTCGGGGAATTTTCAATGAATTCCTCAGTCTTGTCGGGTCTGTAGGACGTTACATTCAAGCGATAACGGCTTTGGCGGGCGAAGAATCTCGCGAAGCGGCGGAGCATGGCATTCGCATTCTCGTCCTGCTTGTGGCCGCTTTTTTCTTCGCTGCACTCGGCTACATCTTTCTGGTCTTGGTCGTGGTATTCGCTGCAGCTTGGATTTTTGGAGTCCCTTGGATTGCGATACTCAGCGGCCTTACCGCTCTGCATGTCCTTTTAGCGTTTCTTTCTGCAAAATACGTCCGCGACCATCTTCGCACCCCGATCTTTGTCACGACACGCAGCGAGATCCAACGTGATCTGGAAGCTCTCCGCCACCGCTCCAAACCATGAAAAACAAGGACGCCATCCTCGAAGAGTTGCGCCTGAGCCGTATGGCGATTGCGCGCGATACCCACTCGCTGGCGGAAGAATTCAATATTTCCGCAAAACTTCAGCGCTCGGTGAAGTCCCACCCACTGGCATGGCTGAGCGGGGCTGCCGCGATTGGTTATATCTTCGCAGGCCCTAAAACAAAGACGGTCACCAAAGTAATTGCTCCCAAAAGCGAGAGCCATTCCAAATCCAAGGACGCGCCGCAAAAAGAATCCTCCCATCTCCTCAAAAACGCTTTCGGCCTTTTTAAAATTCTCCTCCCATTAATTCGCCCTGCCATCTCAGCCTATGCCGCCCGCCGCCTGGGGGAATATGCCGAGAAGATCGGCCGTTGATTTTTCTCACCTATGCATGATCCTCGTAGCGAAAAGCTGGCCGACGTTCTGACACGTCATTCCACAAAACTTAAATCCGGCGAGAAGGTTCTCATCGACATCTTCGACGCCCCCGATGAGATCGCTATTTCCCTCATCCGAGCCGTCCGCGCCTGTGGAGCGATTCCGTTTGTTCAACTGCATCACGCCAACCTCTCCCGCGAAATCGCGATGGGAATCGAGAAAGCCCATCTGGATATCGCCTCATCCGTCGAACTCGCGCGGATGAAAAAAATGGACGCCTACATCGCCGTTCGCGGAAGTCACAACATCACGGAAATGAGCGATGTTCCTGATGAGAAAATGAAACTCATTTCCGGCTCGATGCGTCCGGTGATGGATTGGCGCATCAACAAAACCAAGTGGGTTGTTTTGCGTTGGCCAACACCCGCGATGGCACAGCAAGCGCAGATGAGCACCCATGCGTTCGAGGATTTCTTCTTCAAAGTCTGCACGCTGGACTACGCGCGAATGACTCCCGGCATGAAGGCCCTAAAAGATCTGATGGACCGCACCGACAAGGTTCACCTCAAAGGCCCCGGCACCGACCTTCGTTTTTCCATCAAAGGCATTGGGTCCGTGACCTGCGGAGGCGACCGCAACATCCCGGATGGCGAAGTATTTTCCTGCCCGGTCAAAAAAAGCGTCGAGGGATATGTGACCTTCAATGTGCCCAGCATTTATCAGGGTCACGCGTTCGACAACGTCCGCCTCGAATTTTCCGCCGGTAAAATCATCCAAGCCACATCCAACAACACCACCGCGCTGAATCGCATTCTGGATAGTGACGAAGGCGCTCGCTACATCGGGGAATTTTCATTGGGATTCAACCCCCACATCCTCCACCCCATGCGGGACATTCTTTTCGACGAGAAGATTGCAGGTTCCTTCCACTTTACGCCCGGCCAGGCCTACAAAACAGCTGGCAACGGAAACACCAGCCGCATCCATTGGGACATGGTTTGCATTCAACGTCCGGACTACGGCGGAGGGGAAGTTTGGTTCGACGGCAAACTCATTCGCAAAGACGGACTGTTCGTGATCCCTGCGCTTAAAAAGCTGAATCCCGATTTCCTTCTTGGAAAAGGAAAGTAACCAGCTCCCCCGCCCTGATGATAAAGCTTCCAAGCCAAAAGATAAAATTTCTTTAAAAAGGCATTGCCAAATGTGCGCTTTTTAAATAGGTTTTGTTTTCTACCTCAGACCCTATCGTCCAGCGGTTAGGACACTGCCCTTTCACGGCGGTAACACGGGTTCGAATCCCGTTAGGGTCGCCATTCCTTAAGCACTCGCTATATCCCTCCATAAAAAAGCACCACGAGTTAGGGGCAACGTTACAGAAATGTCACACTAACTCATTATTCGAATCATTAATGCGGTAGATAACCTGTGATTCCATGACAAAGAGGTTTCGCTCAGGTTGGATTTCAGATGTGCACTTGGGCACGCGCGGGAGTCAGGCTGCAGCCCTGCTGGAATTTTTACGAGATAACGAATTTGAGACGCTTTATCTTGTGGGCGATCTGATCGATATCTGGGCGCTGAGACGAGGGATTTACTGGCCTCAGGAGCACAATGACGTCATTCAAAAAATCCTCCGCAAAGGACGTAAGGGCTCGGAGATTATTTACATTCCCGGCAACCACGACGAGTTTCTTTCCTCATTTCTTGGCGGCTACGCGAGCGTGACTCTTCAAAAAAATGCGATCCATGAAACAGCGGACGGCCGTCGTTTGCTGATTATGCATGGTCACGAGCTCGACAATGTCGTTCAAAACATGGGCTGGCTCGCGCATGTGGGAGATATTGGCTATGTCTTTTTGATGCGTTGCAATGGGTTGGTGAACTTTTTCCGTCGATTGATGGGCTTGGGCCACTGGTCGCTGAGTGCCTATGTGAAAGCTGAGGTAAAAAATGTCGTCAGCTTCATTGGAAAATTCGAGGAGTCGATTGTGCGATATGCTCGGGATTACAATGTGAACGGGGTTCTCTGCGGTCACATCCACACGGCGGCTGATCGCAAGATCGACGGCATTGCCTATTACAATTGCGGCGACTGGGTGGAAAGCTGCACGGCCATCGTTGAACATTTTGACGGCCGCATGGAAGTTGTAAAAGTCGATCCGCACTTGGCTCCCCAGAAAGCCAATGAGGAACTTCCCGAAGAGATCGAGCCGGTTTTACTTGGATAATTCCAACATTCGCCGCACGGAGCGCTCGGCTTTCACTCGTATGTCTTCTGGAATGTGGATCTGTGGTTCGAGGTTGACGAGGCAGTCCCGCAGTTTCTCCAGCGTGTTCATTTTCATGTAACGGCAGTCGGCGCAGGCGCACTGATCCGTGGGTCCTGGAATAAAATTCTTTTGAGGAACCTCACGGCGGAGGCGGTGCAGCATGCCGCTCTCGGTAACAATGATGAAATCCTTAGCGGGATTATCGCGGCAAAAACTCACCATCTTTTCCGTGGAGCAGACTTCGTCGGCGAGCAAGCGCACGGCATGTGTGCATTCGGGATGAGCGACAACAATGGCATTGGGAAATTCCGCTTTGATGCGATGAATACTGTCGCGGGTGAACTCGACATGGACATAACAATTGCCTCGCCAGAGATCCATTTTGCGCCCGGTTTTTTCCATAACCCAAGCACCGAGATTTTGATCGGGAACAAACAAAATATTGCGATCTTGGGGAGCAGCTTCGACGATTTTCAAAGCGTTGCCGCTGGTAACAATGACATCGGCCAAGGCCTTCACTCCCGCACTGCAATTAATGTAGGCGATGACGTAGTAATTTTTTTCGCGATGCTCGTCGAGATAAGCTGCGAGCTTGTCTGCGGGACAGGAGTCGGACAGCGAACAACCGGCATCCATGTCGGGAATAACCACCGTTTTTGACGGGTTCAGAATTTTTGCGGTTTCGCCCATGAAATGAACTCCACAAAAAGCAATGACATCGGCCTGCGTTTCAGCGGCTTTAATGCTCAATCCCAGGGAATCTCCGACAAAATCGGCGACCTCTTGAATGGCTGCGATCTGGTAATTGTGCGCAAGGATCACCGCATTGCGGGTGCGTTTAAGTTCGAGAATTTCTGAAACAAGATCAGTGGAAACGGCCGTCATAAAGGAACGATGATCGATCCCTCGCGTCGGATCAAGCGCTGGGAAATTTACCCGCGAATCCGTCACAGAATTGCCCTTGAATTTGAATGCCCCAGTGTTTGCGTGGAATCCCATGGACTCTCATGCTGAGCCGACACTCATTGGAAATGGTCGTTATGCCTTGGATCGCCGGATTGGCGCCGGTGGAGGCGGAGCGGTTTATTTAGCGCATGATCAGGTTTTAAACCGTTGGGTTGCGATCAAAAGACTGCACGCTGATGCAACATCCCCCCACCCCACCAGCGCGTATGAGGAAGCCACACGACTCGCGAGCCTCCAACATCCTAATATCGTCACGATCCATGACTTCTTCCTCAGCGATGAAGAGGTTTTTGTCGTTATGGAATACGTGCAGGGGCAGAATTTGGAGGATCTGAAGGAAGCTCTGCCGATTGATGTGTTTCTGGATATCGCTCGTCAATGCCTGGAAGCATTGGGCACGGCACATAATCTGGGCATGGTTCACCGCGACATCAAACCCGGCAACATCATGCTCACACGCCTGCCCTCAGGAGGATTTCAGGTGAAGCTTCTCGACTTCGGACTCGCTAAAGTTATGGCCGAACCGACTCTTCAAACCATAGATCACGAAGGCGGACTCCTTGGTTCGATTCTAATGATGTCCCCCGAACAACTCAGTCGCCAACCGATCGACCATCGTTGTGATCTCTACGCGCTGGGATGTGTTTTTTATCAAGCCTTGGCAAACGCTCCGGCGTTTAGAGGATCGAATGTTCCTGAACTCATCGCAGCGCACTTGCAGCATGATTTTATTCCTCTCGCGCAACTTCGCCCGGATCTCCCCTCGTGGCTGACCATTTGGGTGGAGAGGCTTTTTTCGTATGATCGGAATGACCGCCCCCAGAATGCCGAGGAGGCTTTGGAGGAAATGCGTAACGCCCAAATCCCCACATCGCCAATCCACTCAACACATCCCAAAACAATCTCCGCACGGATTGCGCCGATTCAGCCCACGATACAGACAAGCCCGATCTCCGTTCCTTCTCAGCCTTTTTATAAAACCACTCTCTTTGCCGTCGGAGCAACGATTGCAATCATCGGTGCGCTTTTTACCGTCTATCAACTTGGTTGGATCGAAATTGCCACCGCGCCTAAAAACGAAATACCACCAGTAAAAGTTCGCGACACATTTACAGCGGAGGAGCGAGGAGCCATCAGCGAAATGCTCGGAAAACGAATTACCGTAACTGGGACCATCGCAAAGTTTGGAGAAGAAGGCGCCAAACGGTTTCTCACTTTTCAGGGCTCCCATTCCAAAGATGTGATGGTTTTTTTCGACACAACAAAAGCCGAGTTCCCCAAATTTCGCCTGGTGAAATTTCCCGGCAAAACCATAAGAGCGACCGGACAGGTCATTCAAGCGGACGGACGCTTGCTTTTAGAATTGGCATCGATGGAGGACATCAAAACTCTTGATACAGAAAAGGCACTTGGGAATTGAACATCCTGACATTTCCCGGTTTTCTTTCATCGGTGAAAATTGTCTTACGAACCGCCCTCCTTATCGGCATCGCCGGAATTGCAGGATTCTGGTTTCTTTCAGGAGCCAACACAGGTTGGACAAAAACCTCTGTGGCGACCATCGCAGTTGATCCCATAACCGAGATTTCCTATCCCGTTTGGCAAAACCAATTCGTGCCGGGAGTTGATTTTCTTGCGGCTGGCGTCACAATTTTGCTCATCATTTTTGCACTTAGTTATCTTCCTTTCCACAAATCATCCCAAAAATCCTATCAATGAAAACCTCCCTACTTCTCGCAACAGCAGCCAGCACACTTGTTCTTCAATCGTTCGCTCAATTAACCACGTTTGATTTTGAGGATCCCAAAGGCGTCAACAATGTTGTCTTCAAACTCGATGCGCCTCTGGAGTCCATCAATGGCACAGCCAATGGAATCAAAGGCAGCATTACGGGCGACCCTGCCAATCCGCAAAAAGTCGAAGGCAAGATCATTGTCGAAACGAAGTCTCTCAAGGTTTCCAACGCGCTCATGCAAGAGCACATGCTCGGCCCGCAGTGGTTGGATGCTGAAAAAAATCCTGAAATCACTTTTGAAGTAAAAGAAATCCTGAATGCCAAAAAGGACGCCAACTCTGGAACCGCTCAAGTAAAAGGCATCTTCACTCTCAAAGGCATTTCCAAGGAAATCACAGCCCCTGCAAAAGTGAGTTACCTCCCCGGACGTCTGGCCGACCGCTCGAATGGAAAAATGCAAGGCGACTTGCTTGTTATTCGCACCAATTTTCAAATCAATCGCAGTGACTTCGGCATCAAACCCGGAGAGAATTTGGACAAGGTTTCCGAAACGATCGACATCTCGCTGAGCATCGCCGGCGCCGCTCCAAAAAAATAATTTTCCAACGATTCCCTGATGTTTCCATTTTCATTTAGTCCCAGCCTGTGAGCCATCCGTTTTTACTTGAGGCCACAGACGGCGAGGCCCGTGCGGGAACTGTTCACACACGGCGCGGACCGGTTCAAACGCCAGTATTCATGCCGGTTGGCACGCAGGCGACCGTGAAGGCCATGACCCCCGAGGAACTCCGCAGCGTTGGAGCACAGATCATTCTCGGCAACACCTACCACCTGCATGTTCGTCCCGGCGAAAAGCTCATCTCCCGCCTTGGGGGGCTGCATCAATTCATGCACTGGGACGGCCCGATCCTTACGGACAGCGGCGGGTTTCAGGTCTTCTCCCTCGCAAAACTTCGCAAGATCACCGAGGAAGGCGTTCGTTTTCAAAACCACCTCGACGGCACTCCCACGTTCATCGGGCCTGAGACATCGATGGAAATCCAACGCGATCTGGGTTCGGATATCGTGATGCTTTTCGATGAGTGCCCCCCTCACCCTTGCACGCACGAAGAGGCCGACAAAAGTCTGGATCTGACTCTCCGCTGGGCTCGGCGCTGTAAGGAATGGTGGGCGCAACAACCGCCAGAATCGCGTCCCCTCCTTTTTGGAATCACACAAGGTTCCTCCTATCCCGACCTCCGCGAAAAAAGCGCCCGTGCATTAGTCGAACTCGGTTTTGATGGATACGCCATCGGCGGAGTCAGCGTCGGGGAACCCGAACCCGAAATGTTTCTGGCCGTGGAAAGTGCCGTTCCCTATTTGCCCCACAATCACCCCCGCTATGCAATGGGTCTGGGAACTCCCCCTCAAATCATCGAAATGATCGCGCGCGGCGTGGACATGTTTGACTGTGTGCTTCCGACCCGCCTGGCGAGAAATGGAACCGCTTTCACGGCCAAGGGAACGCTGAATCTCAAAAACGCACCCTACGCGGAGGATCCCTCGCCAATTGAAGAGGGCTGCAGTTGTTACGCCTGCCAAAACTACACTCGGGCCTACCTGCGCCATCTCATCAAGGCTGAGGAAATCCTAGGGCTCCGTTTGGTTAGCATCCATAACCTACATTTTTATCTTTCTCTGGCCAAGACCGCCCGGGCTCACATTTTGGCCGGCACATTCCAAAACTTCCGTCGGGAGTTTGTCGCGGGATACGCCAAACCCGAACCGGCTTAGCGTCAACTTTCGAAAAAAACCATCCTCTTGCTGCTTGACCGGCTTGGCAAGTGCCCTCATATTTGCCGGTCCGGAGAAAAGGGCGGTCGGGGCGATTCCCTATCACTTTGCTATCCGGAATTATAGATTTTTATGAATTCCGATCTAACCACAATGCTCGATTTCCTCGAGCGCGAGAAGGGCATTAAACGTGATGTCCTTGTTGACGCGATTTCATCCGCCATTCTCGCTGCATCCAAGAAAAGTTTCACATCCGGCACACGCGAGTTGCGTATCGAGATTAACTCACAATCCGGAGCCATTCGCGCGATTGCCAAGTTGATCGTTTCTGAAAATCCCACAAACGCTCACGACGAAATTTCACTCACCAAGGCACGCGCCATCAAAGCAGATGCCCAAGTTGGTCAGGAAATTGATGTTGAAGTTACCCCAAAAGATTTCGGTCGCATTGCGGCTCAAGCCGCCCGTCAGGCGATCAATCAGCGTCTCCGCCAGATCGAGCGCGAGATGATTTACGAAGAATTCAAAGACCGCACGGGTGAAATCGTTACCGGCACAGTCCGTCGCTTCGACCGCTCAGACGTCATTGTTGATCTTGGCAAATTCGAAGGCGTCATGCCATCCCGTGAACGCGTCCTTACCGAAGAATACAATGTCGGCGACCGCGTGAGGGCTTATGTTGTGGCTGTGGAAAGCGGTTCCCGTGGACCAGAAATTATTCTTTCACGGAGTCACCCGAATTTTGTTCGCCGTCTGTTTGAACTCGAAGTCAGTGAAATCGCCGACCGCACCGTGGAACTCAAAGTTATCGCCCGTGAAGCCGGTTTCCGCACGAAAGTCGCCGTTCACAGCGGAGACCCCAAAGTGGACCCAGTTGGCGCCTGCGTAGGAATGCGCGGAGCCCGGGTTAAGAATATCGTTCGCGAACTCAACAACGAGAAAGTTGATATCATCCGCTGGGATGCTGATCCCTTGAAGTTTGTTGCCGCCGCTCTCAAGCCGGCCAACATCCGCTCGATCACTGCCGACGAGAAAAACAAAACCATTCACGTTCTGGTTCACAAAGACGACCTCTCTCTCGCCATCGGCCGCCGGGGACAAAATGCCCGCCTGACATCCAAGATGACCGGCTGGGAAGTGAACATTGATGAGGACAAGCGCGAGGCTCAAGCACTGCAGAACCGCAGTTCCGAAGCAGCCCACTCGATGGCCACCATCCTCGGAATCACCGAAGAAGATTCTCAAAAACTCGTTTCCAGCGGCATTAACTCCATCGAGGTTGTTCAAACCGCCGGTGCCGAAGACATCGCTGGAATCCTGGGATGCGACGTTGAGACAGGTCAGCGCATCCTTAATGCGGCACAGGCAGCAGACAAAACACCCGCCGCCTGAGGGGTATGAAAACATCTCCCCGTTCGGAAAATTTTTATGGCAGAGAAACTCAAGAAAAAACCAACCGGAGAAAAGCCGACGGCCACCCGCCGCAGCTCCTCTCCACGTTCCACGCGACCTGCTGCTGATACTGCAGCAAGCGACGCACCTGCCGAAAAAGCACCTGCCGAACCCAAAGTCCAGGGACCAACAGTCGATCTCCTGGCCCCAGTTAAAAAAGCTAAAAAAACGTCAACCGGAAGTTCCGCGCTCAAGCCGTTTATCAAGCCACTCACGGCCCCATCGGAACCCAAAGCTCCCGAACCGGTCAAAGAACCAGAGCCTGTTGCCGAAGTTTCCGCTCCTGCTCCCGTTGAGGACACACCTGCTCCAATTGAAGATCCCCTCCCCGACGAATACGCCGGCAAAAAGGTTATTCACCTCAAGCCTCCTTTCATCGTCAAATCTTTGGCGGAAAGTTTAGATCTTAAGCCATTCCAGCTGATCAAGGACCTGATGGCCCTTCAGATTTTCGCGAATCTGAATCAAACCGTCGAACCGGACATCGCCGCCAAAGTCTGCGAAATGCATGGTTTTGTCCTCGAGCGTGAGCGCAAGGACACGTCCAAAGGTCACCACAAGGTTGAGACAAAAGTCGAAGCCCCGAAAGCTCCCGAGCCACCGAAGGCCGACGAACTCCAAACGCGCGCCCCGATCATCACGTTCATGGGACACGTTGACCACGGCAAAACATCCCTTCTCGACGCAATTCGCAAAACACGCGTTGCAGCCGGTGAAGCTGGTGGAATCACCCAGCATATTGGCGCCTACAGCGTGGAACGCAATGGCCACAAAATCACTTTTCTCGACACCCCGGGCCATGCCGCCTTTACAGCCATGCGCGCCCGTGGAGCGAATATCACAGATATCGCGGTTATTGTCGTAGCGGCCGATGACGGCTTGATGCCTCAGACGCTCGAGGCCATTTCCCATGCCAAGGCGGCCAAAGTGAAGATTGTCGTTGCGATCAATAAAATCGATTTGCCTTCGGCAAACCCAGATCGCGTTAAGACTCAACTTCAGGAAAAAGGCCTCACCCCTGAAGATTGGGGTGGTGATACCATTTGCGTGCCAGTGAGTGCCACAAAAGGCACCGGCATCAACGATCTTCTGGATCTCATGCTTCTCGAAGCGGAAATGCTGGAACTCAAAGCCAGCCCCGCAGCCGATGCCCGTTGCACCGTTATTGAAGCCCAAGTCGAACAAGGCCGTGGACCAACCTCAACAGTGATTGTCCGTATGGGCACCCTGCATGTTGGAGATGTGTTCATTTCCGGCAACTACTGGGGCAAGGTGAAACAACTGGTGAACGATCTCGGCAAGCCTGTGAAGGAAGCCGGACCATCAATGGCCGTTAAGATTCTTGGTTTCAGCGGACTTCCCAATGCCGGCGATGAACTTGTGGTAATGGATTCTGAAAAATCCGCCCGCATACTCAGCGACGAACGTATTGCCGCACTCCGCGACTCGAAGCTTTCCTCCCCACAGCGCGCCACGCTCGAGAATCTCTTTGCAAGCATGGCCTCGGATGCCAAGCCCACGCTCAAGGCGATTATCAAATGCGACGTGCAAGGCTCATTGGAAGCCGTTGTGGCCTCGCTCAACGATATTCCGCAAAAGAAGATCACCCTCGATATCATCCACAACGCCGTCGGACCAATCACAGAATCCGACGTGCTTCTGGCCAGCGCCTCGAATGCGATCATCATTGGTTTCAATACCAAAACCGAAAATACCGCTGCGCAGGCTGCCAAGCGCGAGGGCGTTCAGATCAAACTTTACAGCATCATTTACGAATTGATCGATCAGGTTCGTGAGGCAATGAGCGGGCTCCTCGCTCCCGAGCATCGTGAAGCAATCATCGGCCACGCCGAGGTCAAACAAGTATTCGACCTCACCAAGGGAAAAGTCGCCGGATGTATTGTCACCGATGGCCGCATCGCCCGCACAGCCCGCGCCCGCGTGCTGCGCCGCCGCCAACCGATCTACGACGGGGGACTGGCTACGCTCAAACGCTTTGCGGATGACGTCAAGGAAGTCCGCTCTGGTCTCGAGTGCGGTATTAAGCTGGGTGATTTCTCGGAATACCTGCCCGAAGATATTATCGAGTGTTACACGCTCGAAAAGATCCCGCAGCAACTATAAAAACCGTGCAGGTCCTTCCTGCACTAAGCCAGCTCCTGTATGAAAAACCGCCTCGTCAGAGTCTGCGAAGTCATTAAACGAGAACTTGGTGATTTATTCCACCGGGATATCCAGTTTGGCTCCGCGCTTGTTACCATTAGTTCGGTAGATATCACTCCTGATCTCAAACAGGCTCACGTTTTTATTTCAGCCCTTGGCTCCAAAGGCGATCAACGGCACGCCATGGAGGTTTTGGATAAAAACCGTGTTCTTCTCCAAAACCAACTCGCGAAGCGGATCAAGATCAAATACACGCCACATCTTCATTTTCACATTGATGAAGCCATGGAGCGAGGATCCCGTGTTTTAAATGTGATGAACGAGCTCGGATTGCTTGAGGTAAAGGAAAATGGTGACGAAAAACTTTGACGATATCGCGGAACTTATCCGCAACGCAAAAACCATAGGAGTAGCCAGCCACATCCGTCCGGATGCCGACGCCCTGGGCTCAACGATTGCTTTTGCACTCTGGTTGAAATCCTGCGGCAAAGACGTCACAGCTTGGAATGAGGAAGGCTGCACAACAAAATTTCAATATCTCCCGGGCTATGACATCGTCACCCTGCCGGCGAAAACACCCCAGAAATTTGACCTCTTTGTCGCCCTCGACACCTCTGTAAAAAACAGGCTGGGAAGCGTGCTCGAAGGGATCGATCCCTCAACGCCGCTCCTGAATATCGACCATCATATCAGCAACGAAATCTACGGATCGATGAATTATGTGGATCCAACCACACCTGCCACAGGTCAGATCCTTTTGGAATTTTTCCGTCATGTTGGAGCGAATATCACCCGCGACATGGCCACCAACCTTTTTGCAGCTATATCGACGGACACCGGTTCCTTCCAATACGCCGGAACCAATGAACGCACCTTCGAGGCAGGATCCTTCCTCATTTCTGCAGGGGTGGATGTTGCCGGCCTTTCACGGTTGATGTATGACAATCTTCCTCGGCGCCGCTTCGAGCTTCTCCGTCATGCCCTGAATACAACGGAATTTTACTGCGAGGATCGTATTGCCACATTTTCACTCACGCTCGCCGATGTTGATAAGCTGAAAGTCCTGCCCGAGGACAACGAGGGAATTATCGATCATCTGCGCGCGATTGAAGGCGTAGAGGCCGCTGTGTTTTTTGAGGAACTCCCCGACAACAAAGTTCGTATCAGTTCCCGATCAAAAGATAAGAAGATCGATGTCTGCAAAGTCTGCCGTGTTTTCGGTGGAGGAGGCCATCCAATGGCCTCAGGCGCACGCATGGAAGGGTCTCTCGAAAAAGCTAAGGAACAATTTTTGAAAGTATTAAGTGATGAAATCCGGAACAGAAATTGACGGCGTTTTGCTTGTAGATAAAGCCGAAGGCATGACATCACACGATGTCGTGGCCATCAGCCGCCGCTCTCTTAACACCAAAAAAGTCGGCCATTGCGGAACGCTTGATCCTCTG
The DNA here is from genome assembly GCA_040378625.1 of Verrucomicrobiia bacterium. Taxonomy (GTDB): domain Bacteria; phylum Verrucomicrobiota; class Verrucomicrobiia; order Chthoniobacterales; family Terrimicrobiaceae; genus UBA967. Next base: position 22,549 of record JBEIMO010000005.1, read on the forward strand.
GCGACAGGGTTGTTGATCATCACCATCGGCAGAGGCACCAAAATCCAGGATCTCCTCATGAGCGAGGACAAGGAATACATCGGAACTCTCCGCCTTGGTGAAGTGACCGATAGTCAGGATTCGGATGGTGAAATCCTCGAAACCAAGCCTGTGCCTGAACTCACCCGCGAGGAGATCAATGCCGCATTTGCAAAATTCCACGGCGATTTTTACCAGACGCCGCCCATGGTGAGCGCGATCAAGAAAGATGGCGTCCCCCTTTACAAGCTCGCTCGCCAAGGCAAAACGGTAGAGCGCGAACCCCGATTTGTGCATGTTTACAGCCATGAGATCATCGCCGTGCGTCTCCCGGAAATCGATTTCCGCGTTGTGTGCAGCAAGGGATTCTATGTGCGAACCTATGCCCACGAAATCGGCGCGACACTGGGATGCGGAGCTCATCTAAAATCTCTCCGCCACACCAAATCCGGACGATTCAATGTGGAAGGCGCCATTACCATTCCTGAGTTGAAAGCAGGACCCGTTGAAGCCGTCGCTCAACGCGTGATGAGTCTGCCTGCCGTTTCAAGACTTCGCGGTGCCTAATGCAAATCCTGCGGTCCATCGAAGAACTTGCTGCCATCAAAAAGCCTTTGGTGCTGGCTGCTGGCGTTTTTGATGGGGTTCATCCGGGGCATCAAGCCGTTCTCCAAACCGCTCAGGAAGCCGCAAAGCGTATCCATGGCGTTGCAGTTGTTCTGACCTTTGATCCTCATCCCGCGACTATTCTCCGACCAGCCAACGTCCCCAAGTTACTGACCTCAACGGATTATAAATTACGTTTAATTGAAGCCCTCGGCATCAAGAGCGCATTGGTTGTTCGATTTGATGCCGACTTCGCTGCAATGAAAGCCGAGGATTTTATCCACAAACTTTGCGAATCAGCCCACCATCTCGCCGGTATCTGCATTGGCGAAGGATGGGTTTTTGGTCACGAGCGCAAAGGGGATAGCCGACTTCTCCGTATCATGGGAATGAAAAACGGATTTTTCACGAGCGAGGTCACGCCGGTAAAAATTGATGACACGCTTGTCAGCAGCACGCTCATCCGTCAGGCCATCTCGGAAGGCAACCTGCCCCGTGCCGCAGAGCTTTTGGGACGCGACCACTCGGTTTCTGGAACTGTTCTGGAAGGGAAAAAACTCGGTCGCGACTTGGGATTTCCCACGGCGAATTTGGAGACCCACAACGAACAATTCCCGCCCGACGGAGTCTATGCAGTGAGGGCCACTGTCAATGACTACCAATATAACGGCGTGGCCAATATCGGCATCCGCCCAACTGTTTCCGGCGAGGGTTCACGCATTCTCGAGGTTCATCTTTTCGATTTTTCAGGGGATCTCTACGGCAAAACCATCGATGTCGCTTTCCTTCAGTTTCTCCGACCGGAGCAGAAGTTCGAAAATCTTGATGCGCTGCGGGCACAGATTCAGCACGACGCCGCAGAGGCTCGCGATTGGATTGATCAGCACAGGAAACTGTCATGAGCATCAAGAGGGATTTCCGCTGCCACAACGAGACATTCGGTGATGACGGAAAGCCTCGCGAAGTTTATCGCGCCCTCTTTGACCGCCTCAACAAACTCCCACGCACCCAAGTTCGCTCATTGGATGAGCAACTCGAGGCGACCATGCGTGAAATGGGCGTCACCTTTGATGTCAAACGTGACCGCCCTTGGGGGAAACGCGCTTGGTTCTGCGATCTCCTGCCACAGATTTTCACGCCTGAGGAATGGGATCCTCTTGCCGAGGGGATTCGTCAGCGCCTGAAGGCATTTGAATTATTTCTTCAGGATATCTATTCCAAAAAACAAATCCTTCTCGATGGGGTCATCCCAATTGCTCCAGTCCTTGGGAGTGCATTTTTTCAGCGTTCCGCGTCTGGACTCCCACTGCCCAGCGGCGCCTATCTCCACTTAAGCGGCATCAGCATTTGCCGACTCGAAGGAGGCGAATTGGGAGTCAAACATCACTATTTCAGCAATGCGTCGGGCATGTCCTACATGATTCAGAATCGCCGCGCCTTGACGCGAGTGATTCCCCAATCCTTCCAAGACACCGGCATCCATTCGATCTCGGACGTTCCAACGGATATTCTCGAAATACTGCGCACTTTCTCCACGGAGTCAGAGCCGATGGTTGTTCTGCTATCCCCCGGTCCGATGAATGCCGCTTATTCGGAACACAGCTTTCTGGCGCGCCGCATGGGTATTCCCCTTGTTCAAGGCGGCGATCTTCTGGTTCTCAATGATGAAGTTTATCTCAAAACTGTTTCCGGCTTGAGCAAGGTGGATGTCATTTATGCCCGCGTCTCTGATCAATGGCTCGACCCCATCGCCTTCCGCAGGGATTCGATTTTGGGCGTTCCGGGGCTTGCCCATTGCGTGCGAAAAAAGAGCGTGGCTGTCGTAAATGGCATTGGATCGCAGCTTGCCGATGACCGTGCACTTCTTACCTTCGCACCGCAAATCATCCGCTATTACCTTGGCGAACGCCCACTACTCCCCGCTCTGACAACCCACTGGCTGGGAGAACCTGATCTGCGCGAGATGGTGCTGGGTGATCTCGAAAAATACACAATCCGTCCGCTCTACGGTGAACGCATCGTTCTTGGCGGTGATGGAAAATTGCCTTCGAAGGAATCCCTCGCTTCCGCACGCAGCGAGATTTTGGAAAATCCCTCGCAATTCATCGCACAACCCCAAGCCTGCGATGCGGAGACGGTTTCCTTTCAAGACGGCCAACGCCGCCAACGCCGTCAGGATCACATTGTCTTTGCTCTGCGAAAAACCGACGGCCACTACGATGTCTTTCCAGGTGCGTTGACCCGCGTTTCCACCACGGAATCTGATTTCACCTCCTCGGAACTCGGTGGTGGAAGTAAGGACACCTGGGTGCAGGTCGGAGGCAATACCTTGCCCGATAAATGGGATGCCTCGCATTTGTCCGATTCGAAACTACCTGCCCACGGCGTCACCAGCCGCGTGGCCGAAGCCTTCTATTGGATCGGTCGTTATTTGGAGCGCGCCTATAACCTCTCGGGAATGGTTGGGGCAATCGAGTCACTCGAACTCGAGGAACTTAATCCCACCGAGCGGATGAATTACCGACCGGTCTGGAACCGCATCCTTCCTATGCTGGAAGGATCGAACACCCCAACACGCCGCACCATATCAAGCCCAGCGGGTCGCTACCGATTGACCCTTGATACCAATGAACCCGGTTCTGTCGTCAGCACGATCCTTCGCGCCGCTGCGAATGCAGAGTCGGTTCAGGAAACACTCAGCGTCGAATCTTGGGCTGTATTGAGCGTTCTCAGAAACCGTTTTCAGAATACCCGCTTCGAAACTGACACCACGGAAGATATTCTCACCTCCTCGACACGCCGATTGTGCGACTTCGCCCGGCAGCTCATTCCCCAGTTTTTTGGAACAGGCAAATGCACGATGCTTGCAGACGATGGATGGAATTTTTGTGAAATCGGCCAATTCATTGAATGCGCAGCCATCACAGCTAACGCCATCACGTCCATCTCTGGAACCCTCCTCCAGACTCCGAAAGAACGCAGCGGCGACCATTCCGTGGAAATCCGTCTCTCGGCTTTTTTACGCATGCTCAACAGTCGCGACATTTATCGCCGTGTTTACCAGATGCGCATCGAGCCACTTCCTCTCCTCGAACTTCTCTGGATGAATCCTGTGGCTCCACGATCAGTCACCCATTGCCTGAATGCATGTATCGCCCGTATCAACAATGGCAGTCTTTCCCCGTCAACCAGTCGAGCTATCGCCGAAATCGAATCCTTGATTCAATCGATCCGGAACACCCATTGGGAAACACTTCTGGCTGCGCCAAAACCTGCTGGAAATGCCAAATCCCAGCTGCAGCAACATTGCGAAAAACTTTTGAGCCGCCTCCTCTCCCTGCACACGCTTCTTTGCGACAGTTTTCTCAATCATCAAGTGTTGATGAACGCGGACACCAAGCCTCTTTTTCCGCGCTGACCGCAGTAGCCGAGGTTCTACCTCGCAAAAGTTGAAACCCCGTGTCAGCATGTTTTTAATCACCGCATTGCCATGAAACTCCGCATCAAGAAGCAGACAACCTATTCCTACGCTGGAAAGGTCTCCTTTTCACCGCAGCTCATTCGTATTTTTCCGCGCGTGGATCTTTTTCTGAAAGTGGAAAATATTCACTTTGAAACCGATTCCACCTCAGACATCCAGTATCGACGCGATCTTTACGACAATCTTGTCGCACACTGCTTTTACCCGAACGCTTCGGATAAACTCACTTTTCGCACCGAACTGGATCTGACCGTCCAAGAACGTAACCCGTTTCACTTCCTATTGGATGCTCATGCGCTGCACATTCCTTGCCAATACAAGGACGCAGAGATTTTCGCTCTCCAGGCCTTTTTAAAACCCGAAGAAAACACTCCACTCCCCTCCCCTCTGGCTCCATCCGCGCCTCGCCCAACAGTTGAAACTCTGGTGAACATCAATTCCTGGATTTTCGATAACATCAGCTACGAGCGGCGTCATGATGACCAAGACCTCTCCGCATCACAGATTCTGAAATCAGGCTCGGGATCCTGCCGTGATTTTTCAGCACTTCTTACCGAAGCCCTCCGCCAAAACGGCGTTGCCACCCGCTTGGCCAGCGGATTCGTCTGGGAGGGCGATAAAGCCGATGCAGACAAACGCGCCTCAAGCGCCATGCATGCGTGGGTGGAAGCCTATCTTCCCGGTGCTGGCTGGATCGGCCTTGATCCCACAAACGGTGTCCTGTGCGATCACCATTTTGTGACAACCGCAGTAGGCTGCCGCCATACGGATATCGCTCCCGTAAGTGGATCCTATTATTCCTCGGCACCGGTCGCCAGTGAACTCACCACAAAACTCTCCGTCGAGAAGGTTGCTTGAGACCGACATTTCTTTTATCCACAAGAATCCCTGAAATCTTTTTAAACGTATTAAGTAGGATGCAACCATTGCCCACAGATCTGAAGCCATGATGGAGTTTTTTAATGGTTGCTCAGCGCTCATCACCGGAGCCTCCTCGGGTTTGGGCGCGGAATTTGCCAATCAACTGGCTCCCGTCGCAGACCGCTTGGTTCTTGTCGCACGGAGAAATGATCGGCTCGAAGAAATGGCCGCAAAACTTCGCAACATAAATCCTCATCTCGATGTGCGGATTTTTTCTACAGACCTTGTTGAAAATGAAAACCGGCATGCTCTCGCGGACTGGCTCATCAGCGAAGGGATTGATATCAATTTCCTGATCAACAATGCCGGCCTCGGCGACCATGGACTTTTTGAATCCAGCGATTGGACGCGTGTTCAAAACATGCTGGATCTCAATATCACGGCCCTGACCCACCTCTCCCATCTTCTGGTCAACCGAATGATAGTATCCGGTCGTGCCGCTATTTTGAATGTCAGCAGTGTAGCCGGTTTCTTCCCACTGCCGCAGATGGCTGTCTATTCCGCCACCAAAGCGTATGTGACCAGTTTTTCCGAAGCCCTCGCGATGGAGTTGCGCCCTAAGGGAATCACTGTAACCGCGCTGTGTCCCGGGCCTGTTCCCACCGAGTTTTTTGATGTGGCCACACGCCCTGGCCACGAAAACAGCGCTGAACAATTTAAAATCCCTCCGGCATTTGTTGTTTCAACACAAGATGCCGTTCTGGCCGGGCTTGAAGCCGTTGCCAGAGACCGCGCCAGAGTCATTCCCGGACCATTGCTCGCTGCAGCGGTAGGGTTTGCCCTCCTTGTCCCGTTTTGCATTGTGCGGCATTTCCTCAAAGCTCGCGCCGCATCCCTTTAAAAATTTTTTCCGATGACTATAGAAAGCCCAAGCGTCCAACAATCCTCCGCAGTTCCGATCTCATTCGCCGAGGCCTTTGAACTCATTCAACCGCATCTCTCAGTTGTCGAGGAACGCATCCGCGCTCAGGCACAATCTTTTGATCCCGCCGTGGAAGCTTATGTTTCCTACATCTGCGGCGCAGGAGGCAAACGTCTGCGTCCCGCTCTGGCGCTTCTCTCCGCCGGCGCGACAGGAAAAATCACCAACAACCATGTCGATCTTGCGGTTATTTTAGAGCTCATCCACATCGCCACATTGGTGCACGATGACATCATGGACGGCGCGGATATGCGGCGCGATCAACCATCCGCAAACGCCAAATGGGGCAATGCCATCACCGTGCTTCTGGGCGATTGCCTGTTTGCCCATGCGCTGAAACTTTCGACCAATTTCAGCGATAGTAAAATCTGCCGCCGAATTGCAGACGCGGCATCGGAGGTTTGCTCGGGAGAAATCATTCAAACCCAGCGCCGACACGATCTCAAACTCCGCACGGAAGATTACTACCGCATCATCGAGATGAAAACGGCGGCTCTCTTCACTGCCGCTTGCGAACTCAGCGCCTTCATGAGCGATGCGGACACCTCGCTCATCGAATCCTTAAAAAACTACGGCACCAAACTCGGCGTGGCTTATCAAATCTACGACGACATTTTAGATCTTGCCGGTTCGGAAGAGGAAACGGGAAAGACACTCGGCACCGACCTCCAAAAAGGGAAATTCACCCTGCCTGTTTTACTGATGCTGGAATCTGGAAAGGATGTCGAAACCCTCCGCGATTTACTTCTCAGCGGTGATGATTCTGCTCAAGAAACACTCACAAATATTCTTCAAGATGCAGGAACCATCGATGACGCCAAAGCGATTGCCGAGCGCCTCATCGATGAATCGCTCGATCTCCTGAGCGATATCCCAGACTCCGCTTACGCTCAGGGTCTCCGTTCCATACCGGAACACCTCCGCAAACTCTTGGCCCGCTTTTAAACCTCGCGAAAAATAAAGATTCATTTTTTGCAGAATCAGATTGCAATTCAGTCCCAAGCCGACGAGTCTACGCCTCCAATAAATTTATGAGTCAGCATCCAAGTTTGAAAGGCAAGAGCTCCATCCAAGCCAAGCGTAGTGTTCTGAAACGTTTTGAGCGCGTAGAACTCCTTCGTAAACGCGGTCAGTTTAAAGACGGTCAGCGCGTTATCGGTCTCCCGAAAACCAAGCCCGAGGATTAATTCCCGGTTATCGCCAAATGCGGCTGAATCGTTTTTTGGCCGCAGCTGGCCTCGGTTCACGACGTTCCTGCGAAGCGCTCATCGCTTCCGGTGATGTCGTGATCAATGGTCATAAGATAGACCAACTCGCCACTCAGGTTTCCGAGGGTGATGATGTGCGTGTTCGCGGTCGCAAAATTCAGGTAAATACTCCTGTTTATCTTATGCTCAACAAGCCTCGCGGTTTTGTTGTGACGAGATCTGATGAACGTGCGCGTCGCACGATCTACGACTTGCTGCCTCCCGAGTTTTCCCA
>JBEIMO010000006.1:0-28634 GCA_040378625.1 Verrucomicrobiia bacterium
GCGCGGCGGGGGATCAGAAAACAGCGCGCGAGCAGGCTCTCGCCGATGCGCTCCGGGAGGCCGTTCGCAAGGGGACTGGTGTCGATGTGCTCGCATCAAGCGGCGTCTCGAATTTCGCGTTGGATTTTGACCGCGTTCTCAGTTCCGCATTCGGGCATGTGAAAAGTTACGAGATCATCAGCTCCCGTTTGGGACAGGATCAAATCTACACGGTGAAGGTTCGGGCGGATGTGGAAAAAGGCACGCCGGACGCCAAGAACACACTGGCATTACGGGAGCTCATGATTCGTAAAGGCGCGCCGCGTGTGGCGATCCGGATTCGCGAGCAGTTGCCAGACTCTGATGGCCATGCCTCGCTCCAGCATGTGTTGGAGGACGCAGCAAAGAGCCTGCAATTTTTTGTCGTCGATCCTGCCAGTGGTGCCGACTTTGTGATCGAGGGTGAAGTGGCGATGAAATACCTCGGCCGCGAAACCCTGAATGGACGCCCTCCGCAGCACAGCTTCGCCGCCACAGGCACAATCCGTGCGGTGCGAGGCGACACCGGCGAAGTGATAGCGGTGGATAATCTCTCGGGAAAAAATTCCGTGGGAGGCACGGCATTTGCCAAGCAAGCTGCCGCACGCGAGGCGCTCGATCTCGTGGCGCGTCCCAATGGTAACGCGGATGCCCCTCCGACCATTCTCAACAAAATCCTTGCCCGATGGGTCACGGAAACCGACCTCGGTGCGATGAAGCGTCTGGAGTTCACTGGCATTAGCGCTGACGACTTCCAGAAAATCCAAACCGTATTCAAGGACACTGGAAAAATCAGTGCGGTGTGGCCTCGCGAGTTCGACTCGCAAGGCATCAGCGTCCTCGATATTGAAACCCGCCTCGACAACATCGCTCTCAGTCAGGAAGTCTCAAATGCGTCAGATGGTCGAACCAAGCTCAATCGCTCCACCGAAAACCTCCTTGCATTCCAACCCGCTGTCGCGGGACCCGCCGGCGCCGCCAAAAAAGAAAAGAAAAGCGTCTGGCCTTTTTAATGACCGCACCTTGAAAAGGCGCATTTCAAATTCTTGTCAGACTTTGCCTGCAAGTGGACAGATTAGCGGCTTGTTAAAGAATTATACATTTAGACGTATAAATTTATAATCGTCAATATCTAATGAAAATCAATGTAATGCAATTTGCAATAGTCCTTTGAACCCGATTTTTTGGTTGTAAATCAAGAATAAAAACCTTATTACCAATTGTAATGTTTGATACTAAGTCGTGAAAAATGAATAAAAGTTTTTTGAGACGTTTAAAATGCAAGTTTCTTTTCCAGAATAGCTATTCTATTGCATTGTTGGCAGTAATATCGCTCTGTTCCTGCGCTCCTCGTCGCGAATTTGTGCAGTTTGACAATGCGGGAACATTTCATTCCGGACCTGGGCGGGGTGATTTGCGTTCCAGCAGGCCTCAAGGTGAATATGATTCCTATGAACTCACCGACCACGGGGTGCCAAACCAAGGGATTCCTCCGATGTATCAAGGATACCAACAAAATTATCAGCAAAACACTTATCAAAATTACCAGCAGGGTGGGTATCGCCAAGGTTATCAGCGCAGGAGTCGGGCATCGAGTCGATACGACAACACTTATCCGGCTGTTGTTCGGACCTATGACGAATATGGCAATCCGAGGAACGTCATCATTCCAAATCCATGGTAAAAATAGGAAAAATGAAAAATTCAGCGAACGGTCAATTTGGGCGATTGAACGGAATAATTTCAGGGTTGAGCGGTTTTAAATGATTTGGAAGTCGTTTAATATAAGTGTATAGAGATTGACTGGCGTGATGCTTTCTTCTATGGTTATTTCGAACCCAAAAACCCAACCATCTATGAAAAAAATAACTCTCCTCTTAACGGCCGCCACCCTCACATTAGCATCAGCCCAAGCAGACTCTTGGGGATTCAGTCTCGGAAATGGGGTGGGATTTTATTATGGCAACAACAACCAGCGCTCCACTCCGGTTTACAGGGCGCCAGCTTATGTCGCGCCGGCTCCCGTTTATTACACCCGCCCGGTGACGTATTATCAACCTCAGACAGTTTACATGCAGCCTTACTACAAGGCGCACAGCCAGCCGGTGTATTACTCGGAACCTGTTATTTACCGTGAATCGTATCGTCACTGTGGTTCTCGTCAGCGTGTCATCTATCCAAACCGCTGGTAATGAAAAAATCCACGATTGCCGCACTTCTTTTTACATCTATGTCACTTCATGCTGGCGGCGTTATTGCCGTTTTAAAAAACTCATCAACTGTTGAACGTCGAGATGCGCAAAATGGTTCATTCAAAGGCTCGATCTCGGTTAATAATGCCGTCGATGTCGGTTGCGATGGCGAGACGATCGCTGTGCTTTTGGCCAATGGATCGGTTTACCGCTACAGCGCGGAGAATGGATCTTTTCAGGGGTCCATTGCGGTGAGTGGCAACCCCAGTGGAGTTCAGGTGAGTGGGGGAGTGATCGCTGTGAGAACGGAGCGCAGTGTGGTTCGCTATAATGCTAAAAATGGCTCGTTCATGGGATCGAGCTCCATGTAGTGTTTTGCGGAGACCTCCTATGAAAAAAACCATCGCTCTGTTTCTTGGCGTCGTCAGTTCGGCATTTCTTGTCTCTTGCACAACGATCACTGTTGATTCTCCGCAACCCGCTGAATTAAGCCTCGGGCGAGGTGCGCGTATTTCCATTGTGCCTGAAGCGGGATCGGATGCAGGGGAACTGTCACACGCTTTATTCCAGCTTTTCGCGGGACAAGGTTATTACGAATTGGTGGACAGGGCGAACTTGGGTCAAACGATGAACGAGCGGCGATTTCAACGCATGAGCTTTGTGGAGGATAGGGGAGCGGGCCGAATCAAAGGCGTGGATGCGTTTATTTATCTGCAGGCGGAGGGAATTTCAGGATCAAGAAGTGATAGAAGTTCCTACACCTACAATGGGAACAACTACACTTCCTACACGACCAAGACGACGGCCAATTACATCGCCAACTATCGCGCTGTCATGACCTCCTCCTCTCAGATCGCTGGTGGTCGCCGCATCGAACTCACCGATTCCCGCTCGGCTTACTCTGCTGATGGATACCCTGCAGCTCCGGATCCGTATCCGATGATTCAAGGCATGCGCAACAAAGTGGCGACACAGATCTTTGCAAGCTTACATCCCAGTGTTCTCAAAATCCGCCGTGTGATTGGCAGCACCAAGAGCCAATCGGCCAAGGAAGCCGTGCGCCTTGCCAATGCCAATCTCTGGCGAGAAGCCACAGCAGCAGCGGAACGGGGTGTTAAGGAAGTCCCAAGCGATCCAGAGGCCCGTTATATTCTGGCGATTATTTATCAGGGAACAGGTCGCTACGCTGATGCAGATGGAGTTTTGAAGGAACTCATCGCCATGTCACCGAATGCGAAATACGCCTCGGCATTGAGAGAAAACCAGACCGTGTCCATGAATGCAGCTCGGTTCCAGAGGCAGATGTGATGCGGGTGGCTACTGGTAACGGGCGAAGAGTGGCGGGCAACGAAAAATTTCGAATGGGGTTTTTACTGCGAGGATTCTTGGTATTTGCGCTCACCTGCTTGCTTGCGGGAAATCTTGAGGCACGTGACCCCTCGCTGGCAGTCATCACCGAGGACCTGAGTGGTGAAACAGATTCCGGGGGATTGGAAATGGTGGAGTCCCTCGCCGAGGCAGGCGTAATGGAGTCCTCTGGCGTTTCGCTTCTTAGCCGCCGTCATCTGGAAAAGGTGCTCGCAGAACAGGGACTCGCCTATAACAACGTCGTCAATGATCGCGCAAGACTTGGCCGACTCGCTGGAGCTGATCTTTTACTCGTAGTGAGCATCACTAAAAATCGGATTACACAAACTCGCGAAACCGTCTCGGCTTATGGAATGACAGAAAACATCGTCCGCAGCCGGAGTGATGCCGGCATCACCATCAAAGCGTTGGAAGTGGAAAGCGGTCGCATTCTTGTGCAGCGCCAGTTTTCAAATCGGGCGGATACCCGTCGCGCTCTGGATGCATGTGCCTCTGAAATGAAGTCATCGCTTTCAAAAATCCGATTCGGTGGACTTGCGTCAAAATCAGAGGATCTGCCCCGCCACAAAGTTCTGATCAAGCCCACCGCGGGAGGCCAGGAGATCCAAGGCCTCGACCTTTTTATTGATGGGAACTTCGTCGGCAACACACCCATCACAACAGATGTCGAAGAGGGAGTGCGTGAAGTCTCCTTGCGCCAAGGAGGAAGATCGCTGTGGAGCAACCGTGTTCAGGTCCGCAAAGAAATCTGGCTCACGCCGGAACTCGGCAGTCGGTGATAAAAGCCGCCACGTCGCAGACTAAGAAATTGAGCTGGGCAAAAAGGTGGGGTTGGATTGGGAGGGAAGTGGAGCGGGTAGAGGGAATCGAACCCTCCTGGCCTGCTTGGAAGGCAGGAACTTTACCACTAAGCTATACCCGCTTAAGTTCGTAAAATCTATTTCAGGCAGGGCCTGTTGGTCAATGTAAAAAACTTTTTACTGATTGAAAAATTCGCCCGAAGACTGCACATCGTTCCTGAAAGGCACATTTTCGCAGCGCCTTTGCACTGCATTCCAACGTCCCCCGGATTCGAGGCATTTATTGATGGCCAGAAAGTCGGGGCTGAATCCATGCAATGCGTATAAAGAAAAAAAGTATCCCGCAGTTACAATCACGGCGGTTCCGACAATCATGAGTATCACTTTAAGAGGCATGTGAGTGTCCCAAGGAAGTGTTAAAATGCAAAATTGGCAACTAAAACTTTAAGGTCATTTGATGCGAGGTTGCAGGCCTCAACGCTCTTTAAAACATTTCTTCTTTCCCGATGACAGCACCATCGGTTGCAGATTGGAAATGGTTTTGACCTCGCACCACGATGAGATCTCCTCTCCAAAATATTTTGCTTTTGAGGGGGACAAGATCGACCTGAAGACCGCGTTTTTCGAAAAGTTCCAAAAGTTTTGTGCGGGAGGGAAAGCATTTAGGCATCGATAAGGTGGCGAGACGGAAAAGTTTCCCAGTCAGTGTAAAAATATAGCGCCAGCCGGTGGATTGGAATTTTGACCGAATCAAAATAAGCGAACCATTTGCAGCTGCATCCGCAAGGCGGTTGAGCATTTGAGCCTGTGAGGAATGGTTTAGACAATGGAGCACGTCAAACAAACAGACGGTGACTCTCTCAGGGATCGGCGAGTTGGTAGCATCGTTGGCTTCAAATCCGACCTCTGAAAAACCAAAATAACGAACTGCTTCCTTGCTGATATTGAGTTTGCTGATGTCGATATCAATGCCTCGGTAGCGCAGGGGAAGACTGGATTTGCGCATGGTCATTCCGAGTAATCCGAACCCGCATCCGATGTCCAATACTTGCTGGTTCTGATGCCGGATATGCTCGCAGGCCACATCAAAAAGAGGATCCCAAGCGAGCTTGAGGGCGATATAGGCACGAGTCCATGGCGCTACTGCGTAGGATTGGGAAATCTGGTAGCAAATCGTGGAGTCAGGCATGGGCTAAATTCCTTCCAAAATGGTTTTGAGAATCGGGCCGGCAACATCTGCCTCAGAGCCTTGCGGAATCATTTTTTCGGGTGAACGCACAATTTCAGCTGCAGCCAGTCCGGCGGCTTCCCCGATTGCCAAGTGGGTGCCGATGACTCTCAACGCGCCTTGCGAATCGTGCGTCGAGGAAATGCAGCGGCCAGCCATAAGAAGGTTCTTAAAATCCTTCGATATGAGCGAGCGCAAGGGAATGCCACAGGGTTTATGAACTGCCAGTTTCTTTGTTGCAGCGTCTGGAGATGAAGGCTTCACCTCGATCGGCCATGCGGAAAGGCAGACAGTATCTTGGAAATTTGGACTTTGAGTAATGTCATCCGCAGTGAGTTTATAGCGGCCTGCAACGCGGCGACTGGCTCGCGCCGGAGCGGCATGCGAAAGTATCGAAACCAAACAATTTTCAAATCCCGGGACCGTTTGGCGGAGGTGGTGTTGAAGTTGGCTGGATAGCTGACTTCCTAAAATTTGCACACGCGTGAGTGCTTCCGGATGGAGAGATGTGTGTTGATCCGCTTCGACATCGAGATTGATGAATAGACGCACTGGATCAGAGAACGAGGATGGGCACATCACGACTGTGGCGAGTTCGGGATCCAATAATCGATCGTGAATGCCAGAAACAATCTGGTGGGAAAACCTTAAGCGCGTTTCTTCGTCATTGGCGTCCGCAGCAACTCCTCGAATCGAAAGGACGAAGGCAGTGTGAGGAATGTGTGCGGACTCTTCCGATTCACAGGTGGCTCCGGATAAAAAAGCCAAGTGCGCATCGCTGCTGGCGTCAATGAAAGCCGAGGCAGAGATTGCACCTTCGTGACCGCGGATTTCTACGGAATCAATGCGGTCATCACTCCCTTCCACCCGGAGAATTTCCGAGTCAAAAACGACTGTGAGTTTTTTTTCTCTCTGGCAGAGATCCAGGCAGAGTGCCGAAAAATGAAGCGGTTCCTGAAGAAGGACGTCTAGATTTTTAATTCGAATAGGTCCTTTTGCGCCGCCGTTTTTGATGAGCTTTTCCGCAAACTCCATTGCAAAGCCTCCATTCGCAGGCCGGGGAAGAATGTCCTGACTGATCACATAAAGTCCGCTGATGCTATGAACGACTGCATGGGAAGTGTGGTCGCCGAAGGAATGTCCTCGTTCGATAAGAAGCGTTTCCAAGCCCGAGCGCGCTGAAGAAATTGCTGCAGCCATACCTGCGGGTCCGCCGCCGGCAATGATGACGTCATAGTTTTTCTTGATGGGTGATGGCTCGTTGGACGCGTAGTTCACTTATAATCTTTGTGCCACGTTGAACGAAGAGACAGCGAATGGCAACTGGCGGGCATTCGGATATCTTAAAAAAATTGCACTATGGCATGGGGACTTCACCCCCATCGGGGATATCATTTCAATATCGCCGATCATCTGATGTGTAAAAAACTCCAAAAAAGAGTTGTTCGGGACAAAATAGGTCGATTATCAAGGCCATGCTATGAATCGCTCCACTTCCTCAAATCTGTTCATTAAAATCACCCTCCTCGCCGCCTTTTCCGTTCTTGGAATGGGGGCTTCGGTTTTCGCTGCGTCCGCAGTTGAGATGCGCGAGAAGTCGGAAATTGCACTTCGCCAACTTTACCGCACTAACCCTGGCGCTCAGGCAATCGGTGAAAAAGCTCTGGCCGTTCTCGTTTTTCCGGAAATCTACAAAGCCAGTTTTCTTTTTGGGTTTCAGCGTGGGGATGGCGTTCTTTATGAAGCAGGAAGCGCGAGGGGGTATTACAACACAACTGCTGCCTCTTGGGGCCTGCAGGCTGGTCTTCAGAAGTTTGGCTATGCGCTTTTCTTTATGGATCAGGATGCCTTGGATTATCTGAATAATTCGAAAGGCTTCGAGCTGGGAAGTGCTCCCAGTCTTGTTGTGGCGGATAGTGGTTACTCCTCCTCGGTTTCAACCACGACAGCGCAGTCAGGAATTTATGCCTTTTTCTTTAGTCAGAGCGGCCTGATGGCGGGAATTGATGTTCAAGGAACAAAAATCACCAAATACACGCCAAGCAAATAATCGATTCGTTAAGATCTGTCGGGCTCCAATGTGCCATCAGCATGGAGAATCCATTTTCCAGGTTGGGTGATCGTGTATTTCTGCACGCCCTCTCCAACAATTCGATAGCCTCGAATCCGAAGGTATTCGGGAACATCCGATGATACCATTTCTGCCTCGGTAAGTTCTGTGATACGGAATCCTGCTCCGCCTGAGACAGTCAGATTTTTAACAGTAACCTGCGATCCCTTCGCGGCATGAATAATGAGCGAGGTATTGTTGCTGATGGTTGTGTTTTCGAGACGAATATCGCCATCGAGGATAAGTGTTGAATCGCCGGAAATGCTTCCGCTCTGGAAGCGTTCGGTAACTTCGGCGAGGGTTAGCGCAAATGTTGGGCGGAGTATAACTCGGGGTCCTGAAGTGATGGGCACGCCACGAATCGATCGGGTGGGGGATTCTGTGACTTGCATTCCAGAGGCCTGAAGTTTCATGCGACCGGCGAGGTAGAAATCATTTTCCGCACTGGAGGCGCTTTCTGGCGGTCCGTTTTGGAGGACTTTTGCGGCGGCATCGGTGAGATTGTTTTTGCAGGCACTGAAGCACCAGGCTCGATCAAAAATGGTAACGCCTGTTTTTTCTCCCGAGGTAAAAAGTTTCGGCAGATCCTGCATCATTGTTTCCAAGCGGGCAGGTTTCTTGAATTGGGTTCGTGCCGCATCGGAGAATTTAGGGTTAACAAACTCGGCGATGATTCCTGCAGAGGATTCGAGGACGCGCAGATAGGGCGCAAGGCGAATGACGAGAAGGTTGATATTTCCAGGAAAGAAGGAAAATCCACGTTCATTGGGCACATCGCCCTCTGGACTCACTGTGGCGCGGAGGAGGGGATCGAGTTGATTGTATTCGACGTTAATCGTGAGATCAGGCACGCCGGATTTAATGAGTTTGGCAATGCCTCCCACCGCTTCGCCGGGAATGCGGTTTACGGCTATGGAATTAAAGTCGTATCCGTGCATTTCAGAAACGCCGATGGCGGCCATCGCCGCATTGAAGACTTGGCCGTTGGTGTCCTGAATGAACAGCATGTAGCGCACTCCGGATGAGGCCAGGCGTTTGGCTGTTCCACTCGTATGGAGAAGCATGTGGATGTCTCCATGGCCATGAGGTTTCAGGGCGAGGTGGTATTTTTCGTCCAAAGCCAGATGCGCATCAATGTCTGAAAGCGCGGGAACAAGTTCCTGACAGAGGATCGTGATCTGGTCGGCATCGAGGCCGAAATTTTGATTCTTGGCCAGCGTTGCGAGCGTTCCTGCATTCGTCTCGCGACTGGTCATGATGACAAGCGGAATTTTGCGTCCGAGGCGTCGCGAGGCTGTTAAAATGACGCTTGCGTAGTGGGCGAGGTAGCTTGTTGATTCCGTAACCTCCACCGGTATGTCGAGTTTGATTCCGTTGTAGCCAAGGCGCTCGCCCAGACCTCCTGCAACAAGGACGACGGCCGTTTCGGCAAAGCATTTTAATCCGACGGCCTCGGCCTGATGGTATTCCTCTCCAAATCCGGACAAGTCGACTGAATCGGGTTGAGCGGGCGTGCAGCCTTCAAATGGATTTGATCCTGTGGAGGCTTCGGCAAGCAAACGGCGGGCGTTTTGAATATAGCCGGTAAGGCCGCCGGGATAGGATTGATGGGCCGTTGCGAGGGTTTCCAAAAATTTCTTTTTTTCCTCATCTCTAACGCCCGGTTCATCCCAGTTGGCGAAGAGATGGGATTGACCTTCGGAAATCAATGTCGCGGCGAGCTCAACATGCGGGGTGGCAATAATTCCAGAATCAAAATTTTTAGAAAAGCCAGCGAGGGCTGGTTGGTTATTGAGGAGAGATTTCAGAATCTGCATGGCCGCTATCATGGCTTTGCCGATTAAAAATGCAATCCGGCGGGACTTGGGTGAAACCCGAAAATGTTCTGGGTGAACTCGACAACCTCGAAATCGAGCTGATTTTTCAGTGTATGATCGACTCCATTGTTTCCGCGCTGGGCGATAAGGCTGATTATCTCCTGAATCACCAATCCGCTACCATTTCGAAGGATAAACTCCATCTCCCCGGTCCGGATTTTATCGATCGGATTTTTTTGCCCTCCGATAGAAGTCAGCGGGTTTTGAACAATCTGCATCGCTTTTACAACTCAGGGCGTCTTGCAGGAACCGGCTATCTTTCCATTCTCCCAGTGGATCAAGGGATCGAGCACTCTGCGGGTGCAAGTTTTGCCAAGAATCCTGCCTATTTTGATCCTGAAAATATTGTGAAACTTGCCATCGAGGGCGGGTGCAATGCCGTTTGTTCGACGTTTGGCGTGTTGGGATCAATCGCCCGCCGATACGCCCACAAGATTCCGTTTTTGGTTAAGATCAATCACAACGAGCTCCTCACTTTCCCGAACGCTTATAAAGAAATTCTCTTTGGTCGGGTAAAAACCGCACACGACATGGGTGCCGCAGCGATTGGAGCGACTGTTTACTTCGGTTCAGACGACGCCCATCGCGAGATCGTAGAGATTGCGGAGGCTTTCGCTTTAGCGCATGAACTCGGCATGGTCACTGTGCTTTGGTGTTACCTGCGTAATCCGGCATTTAAAATCAAAGGGGATAAAGACTATCATCTCTCTGCTGATCTTACGGGGCAGGCTAATCACCTCGGTTGCACGATGCAGGCTGACATCATCAAACAGAAACTTCCGCAAAACAACGGCGGATTCAAGGCGCTCAATACAGGCGAAGCTCGTTATGGAAAGTTTGACGAGCGTATCTATAGCGAATTAACGAGCGACCACCCGATCGATCTCTGTCGCTATCAGGTCGTGAATTGCTACATGGGGCGCGTCGGCCTCATCAATAGTGGGGGCGCAAGCGGTCAGAATGACTTAAACGACGCAGTCTACACTGCCGTCGTCAATAAACGGGCCGGGGGGACAGGCTTGATCTCAGGTCGTAAAGCATTTCAGCGTCCAATGGAGGAGGGGATCAAACTTCTTCATGCCATTCAGGATGTTTACCTCGCTCCAGAGGTCACAATTGCCTGACCTGTTTTTTATCGGGAAGACGCGATTTATAAAGGGATCCAAATGCTTCTTTAAAATGAAGACAGTTTTGGTAAAAATAAATGTAGTGCTTCGGTGCTCCCCATTAAGCGGCAGTTGGTTTTGTGCGATGCTTTTCGCGACCTCTCTCAGTATTTGTGAAGCTCAGGAGTCGTTTCCTACAAAGGACAGTCAGTCCTCTCAAAAGGTGCGCAAGCCCAATGCACCAGCCATTATTTTTGCTCCTGTTCTTGAAAAGGCGACGGAAGAAAATCTGTCTGTTGTCATCATCTTGGGGAAACAGCGGGCTTATTTGAAAGTGGATAATGAAATCGCCATCGACTCCCCGGTTTCAACCGGAAAACGTCAAGGAATGACCCCTCTGGGAAATTATATTGTTGTTCAAAAAAACAGCGATCATCGCTCCAATCTGTATGGAAGTTTTATTGATGCCGAGGGACGCACCGTGAGATCCGGTGTGAGTGCCAGAAGGGATGTGGTTCCTCCCGGCACTTCCTTTGTGGGGGCCCCAATGAAGTGGTTTATGCGATTGGGCAAAGACCCGATGGATTATTCTGCGATGGGGATGCATGCAGGCGATTTGCCGGGCTACCCGGCTTCGCATGGTTGCATTCGCTTGCCAGCTCAAATTGCACGAGCGATTTTTTTAAAAGCACCCTTGGGAATGCCGGTCTCCATTACGGAATAAAATCCGAACGATCTTCGCGAATTATCGGCTGCCTTGCATGGCTGAACCCAGCGGGCCTGCGCCTTCCCAAGATTGAGGGCGATTCCATGGAAGGGCGCTCCCTGCAAGATTCGGGTCGGATTTTTCGTCCAAGGAACAGGCCGTCATCATGGCGGCGGCCAGCAGGAGCAGGCTAATCTTCAGGAGCTTTGTAAATGACATCATCACCAGGTTGAATGCTCATTCCGCGCGTTAGGCTGTTCGGAATAATTTCTGCAATAGAAGTGGAAGGTTCGACTGTTGTGATGCGGACTTTGCCGATCATTGTTGAACCACGTTTTACCAGAAGCTCGGTATTGGTCAGGATTCCGCTACGGTCGCCAATGTTGAGGACTACAAAATTCCACGCCTGATTAACGGCGAGGATTCTTCCAAAAAGGTTCTTTCTGGCTGTTGACGCAGCAGAATCCTTTTGTTTGCGCTCGAGGACTTCGAGTTTTGCACGGGCTTCATTGAGATTGGTCTGACTCTGATTGAATGCCGTGGTGAGCTCTTCCAGTTTGATTTTATCTTCGTTTGAAGTTGGAGCCGTTGTCGCAGCCTTTGGGCTTTCAGATTCGCTTTTCAGTTTAGAAATCTCAGCGTCCTTGGCTTTGATTTCATTCAATTGTTTCGTTACGTCGCCTTCTTTAGCGGCTAATTTAGCGGTAACATCAGAGTAATTCTTTTTGGCAGTGTCCGCTTCGGCTTTCAAGGTTGTGGCTTGGGATTCCGCTTTTTCCTTAAGGACGGTTAATTCCTTATATCTGGTATCCTCATCCAAAAGTTTTTTCTTTTCCGCTTCCAAGCTCTTTTGGGCGCTGGTCACTTGGGTTTTTGCATTCGCCAGTTCGTCCTTCGTTTGGGCGAATTGGGTTCTGTTGAAATAGCCAATTCCAGCCGTTGCGGCGGATACAACTATCGAAAGAATGAGAAGGATTTTTACCATTGACCGGAGGAGTCGTGAATGCGCGTTTCTATTGAACTTCCCTCGTTCCAGCAAGGTGTAAATTTAAAAAAACTCCGAGTTCCTACGAAGTGAAATACGTCGTTTGATAAGGGCGGTCGGAAAACACCCCATACCATGCACTTTTGTTGCTTTGTAGGGTGCGGCCCGTGAAAATAAAATCCTTCCTCACTCAATCGCTTTTCGTCTATCCGGCAGCGGCCTTTTTACTTTTTTCAAATCCAACGTCACTTCTCAGTGCGGAGGACACCCCTCGAGCCTCATCGAATCCGACGGCAATATCCCGATTCGAAGTCCCCCTCTTTCTTGCGACACATGACCGGCTCGCCGGCGCGCTCAGCAAAAAAGATTATCTGATCCATCTGCCCGAGCATATCCGACAAGAGCCCGGCAGTGAGCTGATTCTTGCTTATCGGGCTTCGCCGCTCCTTCAATCGGATGTCTCGACTCTTTCGGTGAGCCTGAATGGTCGGGAACTCTCAAGTATCCGCCTTGGCTCAAAAAAAACCGATGCCAACGCGCAGGAAGAAAATACCCTGACCATTCCGATTGGGATCGGGCTTTTTCTGCCGGGATGGAACCGCATCACTGTGAACTGTCTCTTGCAAACCACAGATGTTCTTTGCCGCGATGTGGACAATCCGGCGGCGTGGGTTGAGCTGGAACCGGCAAGCGCGGTGCGGGTCGCTTATTCCCATCAGCCTCTGTTTCCTGAAATTCAGCGGTTCCCAGAAGCAATTGCTGAACCCCAGTTGATGAGCCTCTCGGATTTTCGCGCTTCCGCATCTAAAATCAAATCCGAGCCGGTCATCTCGATCCTGTTGCCATCGGATGCAGGAGAATCAGAGCTTCGGTCTCTTCTCATTTGCGCAGCCCGGCTCGGGCAAACGGGATACTTGAGGCGTGAGTCCATTGCCACAGGAGATCTATCCTCATTTCTCAATGATGCCCTTCGTCGAAATGGCATCCTGATCGGAACAAAAGAGACTCTAGCGGGGGTGCCTCTGCCGAAGGACATTCAGAAGTCGATCCAGGATCTCAAAAACGGCGAAGGTTCGATTTCAGAAATCATAACCGGCGATTCGCGATCCATTCAGCGACGTTGGATGATTCTGGCTGGTGGAGACAAGGCAGGGCTTGAAAATGCAGCTCTCACGCTGGGCAGTGCCACGGCGATGAGGGGCGTGCCATCGAATCCATGGATCATTGCCGCAGCGCCAGTTGTTTCGCCGATCGATGAGCGCGTGTCGCAGCCAACCACTGGGTCAGTAAAACTCCAGTCCCTGCGCGATGCCGACATTACTCTTCGCGGCTTGTTCCGGCAAAGCACGGATCGGGAGTTGGTCTTGCCTCCGGGATTTGAGACAGCCGCCGGAAGCTTTGTGGATCTGAATTTTAGCCATGCCGGCAATCTCGATAAAACCTCTGCGTTTCAAGTGATGCTGAATGACGCCGTAATCGGAGGTGTTCCGCTCACGGCTGAAAACGCGGTTTCTTCACGCCGTCGTTTGGTCATTCCAGCAGGGATTACAGGCAGGGACCCTTCGAGATTGGCGATATCGAGTTACATGGATATTGGAACCGTCGATTGCGCCCATCGCCATGATGAGCGCGCCTGGCTCAATATCTCTGGCACTTCGGTGGTGGATATCAATTTCGCACCAATTCAAATCAATGATCTCAGCCGCTTGGATCGGCTTTGTTTGAGGGATGCTTTTCTTCGTCAGGCCGCCATCCTTGTTCCAGAGGAAGCGCAGCCCGAGAGGAGTGAACTTTTAAAAGCCATCGGTCTGTTCCTTGGAAGTAAACTTCCCTCAATGCCTGTGCTCTGGCCTCAGGTCGCAACCTATGGCCCCGGGGTTCCTCCTTCGCCAGAACGTATTGGAAGCCGTTCCGGCTTGGTTCTCGGGTCGGCTTTTCAATGGGCGGATGCGTTTGCCAAAAAAACCAACCTCGTGATCGAGGGATTCAATGGCAAAAGCGACACAATCACGCTGCGCGGAGAGCAAGTGCCCTCAACAGATTTTGATAGCTCGCTGAGTTTCGCTCAACTTCTGAAATCGCCGTGGAGCAAGGGTGGAATTTTTGCCGCTGTTGGAGGAATTGAGAATTACGGAGGCGACACAACGATCGCCCTTCTGACAGACCCTGATATCGCCGCGCGATTGAGTGGAACTGTGGCTGCGGTGGATTCTGAAAAACGTGTCGTAACCTACGATGTCCGATTCATCCAGGAAGTATCCCTTTCCCAGCAGCTCCGGCAGGGCTTTGTCGCGGGTGCCTCTCTGGCGGATTCGGAAAACATAAAGCAGGAAAAAGTCGAGGCAGGGATCATGACGATGAACATCAATAATTGGATCATCGTTGCCTCCATCGCGCTTCTCGCTGTTTTGTTTTTGATTCAGAGACTGGCTGTCCATCGTCGTAAAAAACAATCTGAAGGGAGGGAACTGTGAGATTGCCCCTCTGTTCACTTCTTGGCGCGATGCTCTGCGTATCGGCGCAGGCTGCGGAATCGAGTCCTAAAGACCGAACGTTGCTGATCTACGACACATTGGCAAAGCCTTTCTCCGCGATGAATGAGGTGGAACCCATTGCGCTGGTCCTGACTGGATTTAAAACCGAGGTGGTTAAAAAAGAAGCGGCTCAGATCACGCCGGCGGATATTGAAAATTCCAATCGGATCATTCTGGCGGGCGTTTCTGGCATTCCCAAACTCGATCCCGCCAGTCAGCGACTCATCGAAAAAACATCCAAGCCATTCCTTGGAATCGGCCGCGCCGCGAACTTGGCGGGGGATTCGGAAATCAAGTCAAAGCCGCTGAATAAAGCGGATGTCAGTTATCGAGGCGCGAAATGGGAGGTTCGATTGGATCCCTTTTATCCTGAACCTCCGAAAGGGGCTCAAATCCTAGCCGAAGCGATTTCGGAATCCGGCAAGTGGGCGTTGGCTTGGCGGGCGGGCAACCGCTTTGGATTTGGAACTCTTCCGGGCAATCAGGCGCTCTCCATGATTTTATCCGATATTCTTTCGGATTTTTTTGGAAACGCGGAGAAGGGGCGATCCGGTCTGTTCTTTATCATTCAAAATTACCACCCGGGCTCGGATCCTACGGCATTGAGGCGTTTGGCGGATTACATGGCTTTCAATGAATTGCCATTCATTGTCACCACTCAGCTCCGTGATGTGCCGTCGGATGTGACGCAACTCATGCCGCGCGAGACCTACTTGGATTCGCTGCGCTATGCCCAATCCCGAGGGGGAAAAATTTTTCTTCGAGGTGAGATCGGGGCCCAAGATGTCGAGAATTACACGCTGGATGGGGTTTATCCGGTTGGTGGAGAAAATCCCTCGATTGCGATGCCGCCTGCATTTGCCGATCCGGTTCCGTTTATCGTCTTTTTAGGAAACAGGATCTATCAGTCCATGCCAGGCTCAGAATATGTGCCCTTTCGTAGTCACTCGATTCTCTTCCTTCCGAATGGGGGGATCCTCTTGCCTCCCAATATTCTCGGTGGTCTTGATGGCGACGCTTTGGAGTCTGTCAAAAAAAGCATTCGGGAGCTGAAGCCCCTCCGCAACAGCGTGGCGGGGGTCATTGTTCCTGCCTGGCTCCCTTTTCAAAAGATGCGCGATGTCGTTGATGCCGCTCGATCCTGCGGCATGCCGATGATCCCAGCACAAACCCTTTCCTCAAATCCATCTGCTTCGGAACACAAATGAAAATTCCTATTCCCATCGTTGCTATTCTTTTTACCACTCCACTGCTGGCGCAAATCGATCCAGTGAGCGAGGCCGCGAAGTTATCCGATCAGGGCTTGCACTCTGAATCTGCAAAACTTCTCGAATCCGCGCTATCCACGGATCCTGGAAATGAAAATGTGAACTACCGCCTCGCGGCGGAGCTTGTTTTCGACAGGCGCTACACGGAAGCGAGAAAACGATTGCAGGAACTTGTTCGTTCGCAAAATCCCGAAATTGCGTCGATGGCGCGCAATAATCTCGCCACGCTCGATCGGATCGAGGCCGAACAGCGAAAAGCATCTTCAGCGGTAGCGGCTCCGGATCCTAATTACCTCCGAAAACAACAGGAATATCTTCAGAGCAAGGCGAAGCTCGACCGTAAGCAAAAAGCCTACGATCTCATCACTGCTCGCAAGGATGTAGAAGCCATCGAGCACATTGATGAACTGGAAGTCCTAGGCGAAGTCACCACTGAGCTTTTGCTCGAACAGGGCTATGCCCTCGAGCGTTTGGGAAAAATTGACGACGCTATTCAGGTTCTTAAAAATATTCCGCCTGAGAAAGATCAAGGCGGCCAGGCCAGATTGATGTTGGCTGGTCTTTTGGCGAAGGATGGTCGTTCTCCCGAGGCATATAAAATTTGGAGTGATCTCCGGAAAGGGGATGGCGATTCGACGGCGAGCCGAATTGCATCAAGTCAGATCAGTTACCTCGCTCCCTCGTTGGATCTGGACCGCTGGGCATGGGGTGAGTTGGATCTCTATGGAACCTATCTCTCCCGATACGAAATCGGAATCGCTGCCGGCCGGATTCGCGAGGGAACATTCGTGCCTGGCGCGCGCTGGATCGAACCGTTTGTTCAAGGTGATTTCAGCTTGGATTCCACAGCCACAGGGAGCCAAGGGATTTCCTCCATCTACAATGAAAATCTCGCAGGTTTTCATGCTGGCGTCCGCGTGCGTCCGTTCCCGACTCAGTCATTCGTATTGTATGCACTCGGTGGCGTTCAAAAAGACCTGCGCGGAACAGAAAAGCATCATGCGAAATGGTTCTCTGAACTCATAACCGGAGTTAATGGTTACTGGGCGTGGGGGCCTGGTAAGGAATGGACGGCTTCGGATTTGAAAACGACACCCCCTGGAGGTCTGCCTCAACTCAACCCCAAGCTCTACTCTCCGTGGAGTCTGAATTCCTGTTCACCACTGCGGTTTCGATCCGATTGGTTTGTGGAAGCAGGCGGCGATGCGGCTTACTACACGCGTCTCACGGATGGAATTGCCTATCTGCAGTCACGTCAGGGATTCCGGGTTCTCCAGTTGGGGAAAGCGGCAGCGATCGACGGCTATGCGCTCCAAAATCTGACGATGGATACGACTGGGAATTACTATGACAATTATTTTGAAGGTGGTCCCGGCGCACGCTTGATCACGACGCCTATCGGCGCAGCGGTCTTCACGACAAGTGTGGACTACGTTCTTGGCAGCTATCTCGGCCGGAATGCCGACAACACACGGGGAAACACCGGAGCAAATTACTCCGACTTCCGGCTCACCATGTCTCTTTCACTTCGCTGGTAAATCTCATGGACACACTACACACCATATTTCTCGTTCTGGCTTATATCTCGGCAATCGGGTTCCTCGTTTTTGGAATCGACGATGTTTTCTTCGATCTCCAATTCCTCCGGTATTTGAAGAGCAAAAAGGGAATCCGCCCGATCTCGCTCGAGCAACTCAAAAACGAACCGGAACAAATGATCGCCATTTTCATCCCGGCTTGGATGGAGGGCGGCGTCATCAACCGCATGGCTGAATATGCGAAAAAAATTCTGATCTATGATCGCTACGATATTTTTATCGGGGTCTATCCCAATGACCTTGAGACCTCGCGATGCGTGGATGAGTTGGCCAGGGTCTCTCCTCGGATTCACAAAGCGGTAACAAAAAATCCGGGTCCAACTTCCAAGGCGGATTGTTTGAATGCCATCTTCGAGGTCATGAAGGCTCGGGAAATTCCCGGACGTCGCGAATACAAGATTATCGCTCTGCATGATGCGGAGGACGTTCTTCATCCCCTGACGCTCAAGGTTTATAACTACTATGTTCCGCGCCACCTCGACATGGGGCAGGTGCCGGTCTTCCCGCTGGAGCTCACGCCTTGGCGATACTGGGTGGGCAATTCCTATCTCGATGAGTTTGCCGAGTGGCACATGAAAGACATGTATGCTCGGGAGGCCATCGGCGGCGTTGTTCCATCCGCAGGCGTTGGAACCGCATTCAGTCGGGAAACAATTGATTTCCTTGCAAAAAAACACAACGGCGGTCCTTTTCAGGTAGGCAATCTGGCCGAGGATTACATGGTCGGATTGGAGCTTGGCCGCGCGGGATTCCGCACTGGCTTCATCGATTACCCTATCGAAAGACAGGTCGTTAAACGGGACGAAAAAGGGAAAGTTGTTTCCTCACGGAAGATTGTGGAACGCGTCGCCGTTCGTGAAAACTTTCCATTGAAGTTCACTCAGGCGGTAAAGCAAAAAGCCCGCTGGATTGTGGGGACCGCATTTCAGGGATGGCAATTCGGCGGCTGGTGGGGATCTCCCGCTGTCCGCTACACGCTTATGCGAGACCGTCGGGCACCACTTGTGCACTGCATCAATGCGACAGGATATTTTGTAATCACCTACGTGGTGGCAGAGTTTGTGGTTCTGCATTCTCACTTGAGCAGCAGTATCTTTTTGCGGCCGTTGTTCGAATCCGACAGCCTGCTGTGGCGTCTGGTCCTCGTGGATACGGCTCTCCTCGTTTACCGCGTGGGGCAGAAAGTATCCTGCGTGGCGGACGTCTATGGGATTCAGCAGGGGCTTTTTTCGATTCCACGCTATCCGGTGGTGAACTTCGTTAATATGACCGCCACATTCCGTGCAGCGTGGCTGTATCTGCAGCACAGGGTCTTTGGAAAAACCCTTGCCTGGACGAAGACCTCGCACATTTTTCCAGGGGTGGCTGAACTCCGCGAATTTGCTCGATCCATCGAGGATTTGCTTGTCGATGAAGGTTTGATTTCACGGCCCGAACTGGAGGGCATTCTTGCTAAAAACAAAGGCCGTTCCGCTCCGTTGGCCCTGCTGCAGATGCAACTTATCGATGAAGACCAATTCACCGAGGTATGGGGGCGATTCTCGGGAATCAAATCTCTGATCGTAACGCCGGAGGATATTGAATCCGCTCAACTCGAGCGCTGGCCGGAGCGTGAAGCTGTGCGTTTCCGGGCCATTCCGGCGCCGTCGGGCAGAGAGGACGACGTGGCCTTTGCTTTTGTGGAACCGCCAAGCGCCGATGATATTCGGGAAATCGCAAAGTCCTATGGATCGCCTGTGGAAGCACGTTTGCTCACGCCATCCAACTTCACGGCCTTGCGACACTTTGTTTATCCAAGACGGGTTCTGGATGGACAACCTCAAAACCCGCTTGAGGCTCAATTTATAGAACTCTCAGATCAGGATCGACGTCGCGTGCGGGAGTTTCAGATGACCCGCCGCCGCTCGCTGTCGGATGCCATGATTCATCTGGGACTCATAAAGGCGGATGAAGTTCGGAAAATCTATGCGCAGTCATTGGAGGTTGAAGTAACGAATTTCTCCAAACTGACGATTGGTGTGGCGTTGATGAAATCACTCGGACCTTTGTTCTGTGAAGTTCATGGGCTTTTGCCTCTCAACGATGGAACGCTTGGAATCATGAATCCGCTGCATCCCGACATCCGGGAGCGCATCGTGGAAACTCTCGGGCCGGAAATCCGCTTCTGTTGCGATACGCCTCCGGCATTCATGACTATGTGGCATGATTTCATGGTTCTGCGGTTTTCGCAGGATGCGCTTTTGGAGTATCTCATCGAGACGGGAATTCTCCTTCAGGAACATGCCACAAGGGTCCGTCAAATGCAGCGCCTCATTGCAGGCCCGGCGGACCGGCTGCTTCTTCAATTGGGACTCATTTCGAGGAAACAAATGGTGCAGGCGATTCGGCAGACATCCGGTCTTCAAGTGGCGGAGGCACTCGATCACCCGACTGGCTTGCAAGCGGAGGAATTGCTCGCGCCCGGATTCTCGCAATCCAGCGGCATTAGTATTCACCAAATCCGCGATGACGGAATCACGTTCCGCGTCACCAATCTGCCGACAGAGGATGATATCCGCGAGATCATGGAGCGCTGCGCGGGAATGCCACTGAAATTTGAATTCGATCCTACATTCTGATGAAAAAAACGATTAAACATAAGGTAGCCGTCATTGTTGGCACGCGTCCGGAAGCCATTAAACTGGCTCCGGTCATCCAGAGCCTGCAACGGTCGCGCACACTGTCCCCGCTCATTATTTCAACGTCCCAGCATAGCGACATGGTGGGGCAAATTTTTGGAAATTTCGGCATCAAGGCAGACATGGATTTGAATGTGATGCGACCGCGTCAGAAGCTGTGGGATCTCACCGCGCTTTTGGCCTCCGAACTCGGAGAGGTTTTCTCGGACCAACAACCATCCGCCGTCATTGTGCAAGGCGATACGACATCCGCTTTTGTGGGTGGTATGTGCGCCTTCTACCACAAAATTCCCGTTGGTCATGTTGAGGCGGGCTTGCGTTCCCATAAGCGCTACTCGCCATTCCCTGAGGAGTTGAACCGCATGATGCTGGGGCGTCTTGCTAACTGGCATTTCGCGCCGACGGAATATTCTGCCAACCTCCTGCGTGCTGAAAATATCGGGAATGATGATATTTTTGTTTGCGGCAATACGGTCGTCGATGCTTTGCATTGGATGGCCTCAAGAACAAAGTCGGACAACCTTCCTGCATCGGTTCTGGATAGTTCGTGCAAGTTGATTTTAGTGACCTGCCACCGCAGGGAAAATCTTGGTTTGCCGATGCGTTCGGTGGCTCTTGCGATCAAACACCTCGCGGAATCCCATCCGGATGTTCGCTTTCTTTTTCCGCTGCACCCGAACCCGTCGGTCAGGGAATCGATTTTGCCAATTCTGGAACATCAGCGCGGAGTTTCGCTCTGTGAGCCATTGAACTATGACCAATTCCTCAGCGCCCTGAAGCGGGCCTACTTCGTTCTTTCGGATTCGGGAGGAGTTCAAGAGGAGGCAACGGCTCTGGGAAAACCTGTTCTTGTTTTGCGCCGCGAAACCGAGCGTCCCGAGGGCGTTGCTGCTGGCACGCTGAAGCTGGTTGGAACCGAGGTGCAGGACATCCTGCGTGCCGCCGACAAGCTTTTAAATGATGAAGAGGAATATCGATCGATGACGAATGGGTCGAAAGTCTATGGGGACGGTCATGCAGCCGATAAAATTCTAAACATTCTCGAAGAAAAAATCTCAATTACTTCGCCGGCTTTTATTCAGTTTCCGAAGGAGGAAAGAGTTTGTTATGCGACAAAATAAAGCAGCCATGGAAAAACATCTAAAACTCCCGCCAATCCTGTTGATCGATGACGATCCTCTCGTTCTCGAAACTCTCAGGGACCTTTGCGAAAGTATGCACAGTAAACGTCAGGTTCGTCATTTGGACACGGCATCCGCATTTGAGGCTGCTGCGGATCCCGGCATCGGTCTTATTGTCTGCGACTATCGGTTTCCGCACTCGAGTGGAATTGCATTCATCGACCAGGTGCGCCGCCGAGGAATTGAGACGCCTGTGCTTTTTATCTCAGGCACACCGGACACAGCTGCTGTTCTCTCTGCGGCCTGTATGCCTCACACGGCCTTCTTGGCGAAACCCTTTACGATATCACGCTTTAGGGAAGCCATTCTAGGGTTGCTGAACGAGACCCCTGCCGTTCACGCCTAACCTGATTTTCTCTTATGGAGTTTTAGTCTCCGTCCTTGTAACTTTTCCGCGATGAATCGCAGGGGAAGCACCTTGGGGGGAAATGGAGTCGCAAACAGAGAAGCCTGGGCGCGATGGGTTTTTCCTGCGTTGTTGCTGTCCCTGATGGTTCATGGGGCGTTCTGGTTGTGGTCACAAAGGCTATCGGTTCATCCGCTCAGTGAGCCTGTTAATGAAAAACCTCCCACCCGCACATTCAAACTGGAGCGGGCGGATGTGGATGCTCGATTGATGGCGCCTGCGCCAGATGAAGCGCCTAAAGCGAGATCCAAGCCGGTTACTATTCCGCTGCCAGAAGAAAAAATATCCATCGATAAAAATCCGGGCGTGGTGGGCGGCATACAAAGCCCTCCGAAACTTGATCAAGCCATCTTGGCGGAAAAGCCAGGCACAATCGCTCCTTTGCCTAAATCCAGCACGCAGCCGGTGGCCGATCTGCCACCGGTGAAGGATGCCGCGACGGAAGAAATTCTTCGTGAAATGCCACTCATTTCAAATTCTCCAGCTTCACCTCCTCCCGTGGGGCCGGCGAGTATTGTTGCCCCTTCACAATCTGGATTCGCTGGCCAAGGGAAAGGATTCAGTGATCTTGATAAATTGCTCGCTCAAACCGGTCCGCTCACCCCGGATACCGCACCTATTCTCATGCCGGGGGACGTGCTCTTTGATTATGACGCCCATGCGTTGCAATCCGGCGCAGTATCGAGTCTCGAAAAACTGGGCACTCTTTTGAAGCGCAACCCGAATTCCCGCTTCGTAATTGAGGGGCATACCGACTCGTATGGACGAGATGATTACAACCTCCGTCTCAGCCAACTCCGCGCGGAGTCGGTTAAAAACTGGCTGGTTTCCAATATGGGCATCCCTGCCGAATCGGTGGAAACTCTGGGGCTTGGAAAAACCCGCATCATCGCACCAGCTTCCGCCTCCATTCCCGAGCAGCAAATCAATCGCCGGGTTGAAATCGTCATTCGCCCGCCTTCTCCATGAATTCAGCCATTCCTTACACACTCGAAAAATCCGCTTTGGAGCTATCCCGCAAGGTTCGCAAGGATTCTGAAAACCTGCTCGAGCTTTTTAAGGGTTTTCGCACTGTGGAGGAGGAACGCCTTCGCGCTTGGCACGACAATGGCGGCGGAGGTCGAGAAATTGCCCGTCAGCGCTCGGATATGGTCGATATCCTTTTCCGCGAACTCTTCGATGGCATTGTGCGCAAAGTGACAAAAAAGCCTCTTGAGGGCCGACTCTGTGTGGCTGCCTTTGGAGGTTATGGTCGCCGTGAACTCACTCCAATGAGTGATGTGGATATTATTTTTCTGCAAACGAAAGACAGCGGCGACAAAGAGGTTGAGGAAATTATCCGTCAGACCATCGTTGCGCTTTGGGATATTGGATTCAAAGTCGGACACGCCACGCGCACGCTCGCTGAGGCTGTTGATAAGGCGAATGAAGACATGGTGACAAAAACCTCCATGCTGGAATCCCGCTTCCTTACCGGAGAACGGGAGATCTTCAATCAATTCAAAGAACGATTTCAGGATGTTTGTGTGAAGGGTCATTCCGAGGAATACATTTCTTGGAGAATCACGAACCAAGCCGAGTTGCGGGTGAAATATGGCAAGACGGTGTTCATGCAGGAGCCGAACGTAAAAAATGGAACAGGCAGCCTGCGTGACTACCAAAGCCTTCTCTGGATTGCTCAATTCAAACTGGGTATCGCCACCACCGCAAAACTGGTTGAGGCAAAAATCCTCCGCGATGCCGAACGCCGCAGCTTGGAAAAAAGCTACGACTTTCTCCTGAGGACACGCGCGGAGATGCAGTATTTAAACGGCCGTTCGGCGGATGTTCTCACACTCCAACTTCAGGGCCGGGTTGCTCAGGCCTTTGACTATCCTCAAAAAAACATCCTCCGCAAAGTGGAGGCGTTCATGCGGGAATACTACGGCCATGCCCGAACGATCTATCTCGTCACCGAGGGTGCATTGCGCAAGATGGATGTCCTTCCAGTAGCCCGACCATCAGGGTTCCTGCGGCTTTTGGGGGTTCGTCAGAAACAGGAAAAACTGGATCGCTTCCTGATCCGTAATGGCCGGATCGAGCCCGAATCTCGTGATATTTTTGGCGACGATCCCTACCGACTGATGAGGGCCTTCCATCATGCTCAGGTTCGTCATCTTGAATTTCACCCTGAACTTTCCGATCTGATCGGCCGGCGACTCCATCTGATTGATCGCACTTTTGAATATGCCGTTGCTGCTCGAGAGACATTCATGGCCATCCTTTCCCGTAAAGGCGAGGTCGGTCGGATTTTGCGATTGATGCATGATCTGGGCGTTCTTGGGCGGTATATGCCGGAATTCGGTGAACTCGATTGTCTCGTGCAGCATGAGTTTTTTCACCGTTATACTGCAGATGAGCACACGCTCGTTTGTATTGAAAAACTCGATGCGGTGTTGTTTTCGGAGCAAAAGAAAATTCACGGTTATCGGCAGATTTTTCAGAAACTCGAAGACCCTGCGATTTTGTATCTCGCCATCCTCTTGCACGATGTAGGCAAGGCGGCAAATACGCGCCATCACGAGGAAACCAGTGCCATCCTTGCACACAAGGTCGCTCGCCGCTTGCAGTTGACGCCGGAGCGCCGTCGCATGTTGCTGACGTTGGTTGATTCGCATTACCTCATGTCCAAGATGGCCCAGACTCGCAATCTGGATGACTCGGCCACCATCGAGGAATTTGCGCGAATCATTCAGACCCGAAAAAATCTCGATGCTCTCATGCTGTTGACGCTGGCCGATGGCATGGGAACGAGTGACCAAAATTGGTCGGATTGGAAAGAGGGGCTTGTTTGGACGCTCTACCGCCGCACGAATCAATATCTCGAAGGCGGCGTCGATGCCATGGAACAAAGCCGTCGGGATCGTCAGCTTCAGAAACAACAGACTATTCAGTTGCTGGATGCTTCGTTTGCGGATGAGGCGGATGCGCACTACCAATTCATGCCGGCGCGTTATTTCCAGAGTTACGAAACGGAGGAAATTGCCGAGCATCTCAAACTTTTCCGGATGTTCCTGGAGCGGCGTAATGAAGACGAGGCTTTTGCCCTTGCTCCAGCATTCCGATGGATTCCCAAGCCGGAGAAAGGCTACACGGAAGTGTGGGTTTGCGGATGGGACCGACCACGTCTCCTGGAGCGCATCTCTGGAGCATTCCTCTCGGCGCGACTCAATATTCTCAGCGCCGATATTTTTACCCGCACGGACAGTCTGGCTATCGACATCTTCCGTGTTGCCAGCACAAGTCTTCAGCCGGTGACGAGCCCGAGGGATATGCAAGATGTCGAACAACGGCTCACCGTTGCGATGGGATTTGAGGAATACGATTTTACTGACCTCATCAGCAAAGACACACGACTACTCACTTACCGCCTTTCTCAGGAATTCGACCTGCCGACACGCATCACGATCGATAACGAAACGCACCCGGTTTACACGCTTGTTGATATTCAGACGCCAGATCGCTTGGGTCTTCTTTATGACCTTCTCCGCGCCATGAGCGAAGTGGACGTCTGTATTGAAATCTCTCGCATCACCACGGAAATGGATGTGGCCATGGATTCGTTTTATATCTACGGGCGTGATGGCGGTAAGTTTTCGTCGCCATCCGGAATCAAGCATCTCCAAAAGGTTCTCCAGCGGGCTGCTATCAAAAATCCCGAATGACCCCGCGCTTTGGCAGCTTGTTTTGGAGGCAAGTGATCCGTCCATGGATTCGGCATCCGCTCCTGCCTTCGCTCAACATCCTTGGCATCGCACTCGGGGTGGCGGTTTTTCTATCGATCCAGATTGCCAATCGGGGCGCCCTCGCGAGTTTTCAAAATGCGGTGGGACTCGTGGCGGGACGGGCAAATCTGGAAATTCGCGGCGATCTTCCTGAGGAGATATTTCCGGCAGTTGCCGCGGTTTCTGGTGTTACCTCTGCAACACCTCTCGTGGAAGGGGTTGTCACTTTGCCAGATCAACCGGGGGAATACCTGCGAATTCTCGGCGTTGATCCTTTCACCGGTGGGGATCTTCGGATTTTCGAACTCGCGGCCCAAGACGGTGCCTCTCTCGATCTCGAAATGTGGTTGCGCGAGCCTGATGTCATTGCGGTTTCCTCGACTCGTCAAATATCGGAAGAAGTTCGTGTTCTTGCTGCTGGTCGCTCGTTCACGTTGAAATCAGTTTTTCAGCTTAGGACCGACGATGCCGTTGTTACTGCCGATCCGCGTATGGCAGCGATGGATATTGGCTGGGCTCAGCAACTCCTCGACCGCGGGGGCCGTCTTACATCGATTCAACTGAAACTCGACGACCCACTCCGCATGGACTCGGTCATTGCTGAACTCCGCCGAATCGCTCCGCCGGATGCTGTGGTCGGTCCTCCTGCACGCAGGGGATCGGATACCGAACTCATGCTGGCCGCATTTCAACTAAACCTTACGGCTCTAAGCCTCGTCTCGATGGTTGTGGGAGTTTTTCTTATCTACAACAGCCTCTCTGCTGCTGTCGTGCGCCGCAGGCATGAAATTGGAATCCTTCGTGCCAATGGATCGACACGTATGGAAGTCATGGCTCTCTTTCTGGGCGAGGGGGCGTTTTGCGGACTTTTGGGATCTCTTGTTGGGCTGGCGGTTGCTCGCCCGTTGGCGACGATCATTGCAGCTCCTGTCGGCCAAACGATCTCCTCGCTCTACGCGCTTGTTGCCATTGAACGTATGGGAATCAGCCTGGATCAGGTTTTGCTGGCATTGGGTGCTGGAATAGGCGCCTCGCTTTTGGCCTCATGGAAACCTGCAGCGGAAGCAGCGGGATCTGATCCTGCCACGATTCTTCGATCCGGTTCATTGATGGATTCCTTCCCTCTTCGCTCCCGACACTGGGCGGCCTTTGGGTTTTTCGCCCTCCTAATTTCATCTGCACTGTCTTGGTGGGCACTTCGTGGTGGCGGACGGTTTCTGGGATTTGCCGCTGTGGGACTTCTCATCGCTGGATTTTCCCTTCTTGTCCCAAGTGTAGTAAAAATCTTTGCATCCTTCGTCAGCGGTCCGGGCTGGCTGGTTCGCTTATCCACGCAACATCTCCTCCGCTCGCTGCATCGCAATGCCGTGACTATTGCCGCATTGGCTGTGGCTGCCGCGATGACGGTCAGTGTTTCCGTCATGATTTATTCCTTCCGGGCGAGCGTGTCGTCATGGCTAAACAATACGCTGGTGGCTGATCTTTTTATCGCTCCAGCAGCCAATGAAATCGCAGGCCTCAATAGTTTTATTCCGACGGAAGCTGTGGAATGGATGCGAAATGATCCGCGAGTGAAAGAACTTGGAACATTCCGCGAAATCAACGTTCCATGGAATGGTCACTCGGCGAATTTGGCTGTGATTGATGCCGGAGCACGCGGGGAATTGGAATTCACCTCTGGTCTTCCAGATGCTGCTAAAAAATGGGATCAACCGGACAAAGTGGCTGTGTCTGAAAGTTTCTCCACCCGCCATGGCACTCGAGCAGGAGATGCGTTGGAGTTTTTGTCTCCTTCGGGGCCAGTTCGTTTCCAAGTTGTGGGTGTCATCAAGGATTTCACACGTGACAGCGGATTGGTGATGATCTCGCGGGAGAACTTCAACCGCTTTTGGAATGATCCGAGACTTCATTCGCTTTCGATTACGGTCAAAGATCGCTCCGCTGCGGAATCTCTTGGAGTTGATTTTCGCAACGCGTTCGGAAGCCGAGGCGAATTCTCAATTTATACAAACTCGGATCTGCGCCGACGAGTCATCGAAATCTTTGATCAAACCTTTGCCGTAACGTCCGTGCTCCGGGGAATTGCGGTCATTGTCGCGATTGCTGGCGTTTTGCTCTCGCTCACCACCTTGGTCATCGAACGGGAACGGGAGATCGGCGTTCTTCGTTCCCAAGGGGCTTCCCAACGGCAAGTTGCCGGCTTGATCCTCTCCGAAGCCGCAATGGTTGGATTTCTCGCCTCTGTGGTCGGTGTGGCCTGCGGAGCAGCCATGGCCATGATTTTGACCTGGGTCATTAACAAAGCATTTTTCGGTTGGACGATAGCCCTCCGTTACCCACTGGACGTTATTCTTTCCACCCCCCTCTGGATTATCCCTGCCGCCGTTCTCGCCGCTTGGATTCCCGCCTGGCGCGCCTCCCGCATTCCCCCCGCACGCGCAATCCGGTTTGAGTAAAGAGTTGAGGAGAAAACTGGTTCTGACAGAATTTACAAAACTAACAGAAGTAGAGTCTTGCCGGCGGTGATTTTTTAGGGGAGGGGCAGTTAATCAATGCTTGCTCTGAATTGAAATCAAGCCGCTGTCCATAATCCGTCGCGATCAAGACGGACGGCGATGACTTGTGAGTTCACGCCAAAGCGAGGTGCAATTTTTTCTGCGAATTTGTCGCGTAGCGGGCCGCTTGTCATGAAATTTGGAACCAATCGATCGGCTTCTGGTGCAAACTCGTCAAACAGTTCCGCGAGCCTTGTTTCTGGAACAAGTAGACGCCCGGCAAATTCATTTGCCTCCTGCTCGACAGTGTATTTGCGTCC
>JBEIMO010000007.1:0-25264 GCA_040378625.1 Verrucomicrobiia bacterium
AGCAAGCCACTGCCGCCGGGTTGGAGGGTGGCAGCTTCCTTGGCCATGCTCGCGTAGAGCGCGGCGTCGCCCTCGCAGACGGATTCGATCCACCATTTGAAAATATCGCCAACGGCGGACTGTCCCGCCTCGATGCCAAAGAAACCGGGCAGGATGGCGCCCTTCACGATGCCGCAGATGCCGGGGATGTCTTTGACCTTCTTGGTTGCCGGAACAACGGCGCAATCGCAGGTCGAGGTGCCGATCACCTTCACCAATGTGCCTTCGCTGATGCCGCTGCCGATGGCGCCGTAGTGCACATCCATTTCGCCAATGGCCACCGGAATCCCGGCTGGCAGGCCGAGCTTTTTCGCCCATGCCGGCGAGAGTTTGCCGGCGGCGGTGTTGGCATCATGGGCCTTGTCGTAGAGACGATCCCGAAGCTCCGCGAGTTTGGGACTGAGCAGGGACAGAAACTTTTTGTCGGGCAAACCGCCCCACTCATCGCAATAAAGCGCCTTGTGGCCGGCCGCGCAGATGCCGCGCTTGATTTGCTTCGGATCCTCGATCCCGCAGAGCACCGAGGGAATCCAGTCGCACATCTCAACCCACGAGTAATCGGCTTGGAAAACATCAGGCGCCGTTTTCAGGCAGTGCCAGATTTTGCTCCAGAACCACTCGGAGGAGTAAGTATTCCCGCACTTGGCGATGTATTCGGGACGATGCTTGGCGGCGAGTTCCGTAATGCGCGCGGCCTCCTGCCAGGAAGTATGATCCTTCCAAAGCCAGCATTGCGCAGCGGGATTTTTCTTCCACTTCGGCAAGGATGCGAGCGCGCGGTTGGCGGAATCCACCGGGATCGGACTCGAGCCAGTCGTGTCGACGCCGATTCCTACAATTAAAGAACGATTGAATCCCTTTTTTGCGGAGGCTTGTTTGACCGCCTCAGTCACGCAGCGCTCCATGCACGAAACCAGATCACCGGGATGTTGGCGGGCCACATTATGATCGCGAGGGTCAATGATCACACCCTGCTTGCCGGAGGGGTAGTTTGCCACCGCTACACCGAATTCCTTGCCGTCATCGCAGCGCACGATCAACGCACGAACGGAGTTTGTTCCAAAATCAATACCAAGGGAGAATTTCATTTTGATATGAGATACGGAAATTTTCTGTTGTAAACCAGAGTCTCGCTTGACAGTAAAGTGACGTGCTTAAATTAGTCTCGATGGCGGATATTGCGAAGGCCGCAGGTGTCTCAAAAAATGCAGTCTCGCTGGCTCTTCGGGCCGACCCCCAGATTTCGGAAACCACCAGACAACGAATCGAGGAGACGGCAAAAAAACTCGGTTATCGCAGAAACCCGGTAGTTGGCGAATTGATGGCTCGTCTCCACGCTGGCGGTCCCAAGCGCTTTCGATCCTCCATCGCTCTCGTGAACGCCAACATGGATAAACAGGCCTTACAGCTCCACCCCACCATCCCAATTTATGTCGATGGTTGCCGCCGCCGCGCCGAAGAACTTGGTTATAGGATTGATGAGTTTTGGATGAGGGAACCGGATTTTACCAGCGAGCGGTGGATGAAGGTTTTTAAAGCGCGAGGGATTCCTGGCGGCATCATTGTTGGACTGATGAATGAAAATCGCATTCATCAAAGTTTTCTTCCAGTGGTGGAACAAATGCCATTCGTTGTCACCGGCGTGCGAACACGTGATCCCGCGTTGCCCTTTGCCTGCGTAGATCATCACATGGTGGCGCTTCATGCTTTTGAAAAAGCCCTGCAACTTGGATACAAGCGCCCGGGTCTTGTTCTGGATGAAACGATCGATGCTCTGGTCGAGCATCGCTTCACCGCCGGATACCGAACTGGGCAACAGCTTGTGCTCCATTCTAGGCGTTTAAATCCCTATTTGTTCACTCAAAAAGACATCCCCTCCTTTGCCGCCTGGCTAAAATCTCAACGGCCCGATGTGGTTTTCACACTCTACAACGAAACCCAAACATGGATTCAAAAAGCCTCCTCCGAGTATCGGGAAAAAGTTGATCTCATCCAATACGAGTGGCGCGCGTCGAATCCCGAAATCTCCGGAATCAATCAGCATAACGATCTCGCCGGTCAGGCTGCTGTGGACATGTTGGTCGGTATGCTCCATCGTGGCGAGCGCGGAGTTCCCGAGTTTTCCCGTGCCACGTTGATCAATCCCACTTGGGTTAACGCCGTA
Organism: Verrucomicrobiia bacterium; assembly: GCA_040378625.1. Lineage (GTDB taxonomy): Bacteria > Verrucomicrobiota > Verrucomicrobiia > Chthoniobacterales > Terrimicrobiaceae > UBA967. Next base: position 2,204 of record JBEIMO010000007.1, read on the forward strand.
AAGTGATTTAGCGGCCCAAAACGGAAGATCATTTTTTGGACGCGCCGAAAAAATGGGTCATGTCAGAGACTGACACTCCGAAATATCATCGCGATGTAACGCTCCGTAAAAATCCGCAATTTTGTAATGTCGCGTTGCGGATGGGGGTGATTCTGAAGTAGTTTATATCTGTGGATTGGTTGATTGCGATTCGGTGGCGGGAGGTTTGGAAAAACCTGAGCGAATCGGTGAAAATTTTCATCGAAATCGAGGGTGAACAACGGGCGGCTTCGTTTGCCTATTATGCCCTTTTTTCGTTGTTCCCGCTGTTTACCCTATTGCTGACTTTGGGTTCGGCGATTGTGCACCCCTCGGATGTCATTTCGAGTGTGGAAAAGCTTTTTCCCATGGAGGAGTCGCAGCATTTACTTGTCTGGCAAATGTCGGAATCGCTCCAAAAAGCCCGAGGCAGTGTCAGCGCCTTGTCTATTGTGATTTTGATTTGGAGTTCGATTCGCTTTTTTCAAGCGCTCGTTCAAGGCGTCAATCGAGCATGGGGTCACACGGAGATTGTCTGGTGGAAACTGCCGTTGAAAAATCTCCTGATGATGCTGGTCATAACGAGTGCCATGGGAATTGGACTCGTGGCGCCGGCCATTCTTCAAGCCGCGATGAAGATCCTACGTTTTTTGGAGGGCTTGCTTAATAATCAAGTGCCGGAAGTTCACTTCGACATTGTGGAACTCGTCTTCAATGGCAGTAGATATTTCATAGCTGGGGGGCTTATGTTTTATGCTCTAAGTGCCCTTTATATGTTGGCTCCAGGACGGAGAACGTATTTCCGACAGGTGTGGGGCGCGGCATTGACTGTTTCGCTCTCGCTGCAGATCGGGCAGAGCATTTTTGGAAACTACGTAACCCGCATCGTAAATTACAATGCCATTTACGGCTCTGTAGGAGCGCTCATGCTGGCGCTCATGTGGGTTTACTTTTCCGGCGTATTGATTCTGCTTGGGAGTTGTTTGTGCGCGGCCATCGATCGGGCCCGCAGTCAAACTATTCCATCCAGTTCAAAGGATTGAAATTTGCAGAAACCAATACGGTAACAATCAGTGCCGTGGTGAGAAAACCAATAACAGCGAAGCTGGCAGCGGAAATCAAAACGGTGCGGATTATGGGATCTTGCGGGTCGGTGGCTTTGTCGGACATGGGAATCACCTAATCGGAGTAGCGGGATTTTGTCAAATCACTCGTGACGCAGGGCTTTGACAGGATCCAGTCGTGCTGCAAACCATGCCGGGATGAGGGCCGCCAGTGAACAGATCGCAAAGGCGCTTAAACAAATGATCGCCACATCGGAGGGAATCACCTCAGCCGGAATTTGACTGAATTGATAAACGGACGCGGGAAAAATTTCGATTTGAAATACTTCGGCGAGGAAGCGGTTCACTTCATTTCGATATTGCACCAAGCTAATGCCGAGAGCGAGTCCGGCAACCGTTCCAAAGATGCCGACAACCATTCCCTGGGCGAGAAAAACACCGATAATCTGGTGGGTTTGTGCCCCGAGGGCTTTCATAACGCCGATCTCCCGGGTTTTTTGGACAGTCACAGTGATAAGTGTATTCATGATCCCGAATGCCGCGACGAGGATGATGAACATCAGGAGAAAAAACATGACTGTTCGTTCCATTCGGATGGCGTCGAACAATTGTTTGTTCATATCGATCCAGCTCATCGCGGAATGGGGCGGGGTCAGGCGTTGGTTCAGATCGTTCCGAATGACATCCGCCATATTCGGGTTAATGGTCCGAAGTGCAAGCCCGTGGGCTCCTCCGCCGAGATTGTAGAGTTCTTGGCCAATGTGCAGGGGAACAATGATGAACTCGCTGTCGTAGAGGTAGCGTCCGCTTTCAAAAATTCCTGTGACCTCGAGTTCGGTTGGGAGAACCAATTGTTTGAGCGAGGACACGTCTTTGGATTTGTCTCCGGAGCGTTCGATGCGGTCGATTTCTTCCAAGATCGCATTAAAATTTCCGGGCGAAAAAATCGTGATTTTTTCTCCAACCCGGACGCCGAGTTCTTGAGCGAGTTCGGATCCGATGACGGCCTTGCTGCCATCCAGATCATATTGGCCGGCGATGACAAAATCCGCGATATTGACGACGTCTTTTTCTAAAACCGCATCAACGCCACGAATCTTCGGGGCGAGGCGGTGATGCTGGAATTCGACAATCACCGGCCCTTGCACAAAGGGCGCTGCGGCTGTGACTCCAGGCGCTTTTAGGCAGATGTCTTTCGTGTTTTCCCAGTTTTCCAGAACGCCGCCATTGCTAACGATGAGGTGGGCATCAAAGCCGATGACTTTACGCCGTAGTTCTTGCTCGAAACCGGTCATGACTGAAATAACAAGAATCAGCACCATGATCCCGAGGGTGACCCCCAGAATCGAAATGAGAGTGATGGTGGATAAAAAGGTGCGCTTGGGTTTGAGATAGCGCAGAGCGAGAAACAGGCTGAAATTTTTCGGCATTGTGGCTTTTATTTCTACACATCAAACGTTCATACCGGAAATACTAATTGGCGCAGTGAGAAGGATTGTTTTGGGCTTAAGAATTCGATTTCGCTTTCACGCAAGGAACCCCTTTGCATCGCCGGGTGCGTCGGTAAAATCCCCATTTCATAGGCAGCAGCCTAGAACACCGCTTCTGGCATTCTGTTACGAGAGAATTTCCAGAAATTATTTGACTCTCTGCGCGCGCTTTGTTTCATGCAGGGTCGTCAATTTTAATATTAAGCCAGTGGAATTCAGGGATTTTGCTGTAAATAAAATTTAGCAGTTTTTAAAATCCACATCATGCCAGCGACTCAAGAGCCCAGTAGCTCAGATATTCTTAAGATCCTCAACCGCTATACCCCTGAAGTTCTGCAAACGATGGCTGGATTGATCGCTGCCCCGGGGGCAGGGAATAACAATGCCCCTCAGTCTTGCGTATTGAGCGGCGTGGCCGGGGCGATCGCATTGAGTGGTAATGCCAGTGGCGTTGTTTACACCGCTTTTCCCGAGGAATTGGCTAAATTGGTTGCTGGGAAAATTCTTGGCACTGCGGTTTCCGATCAGGATATCTCCGATATCGTGTCGGAATTGACGAACATGATTGGGGGAAATTTTAAATCTCAACTTTGCGATCTCGGGTTTGACTGCACTTTAAGCATTCCCACCATCGTCAAAGGCGATAAAATCAATATTGCAGCGAAAAGCGCGGCGATTAGCGTTCGTAATGAATACACCGTCGAAGGGTGCTCTGAGCCCCTCGCGATCCAAGCTTTTGCTGTATTTAAATAAATTCTAAACATGCCCAAAATTCTTAGCATTGATGATAGCCGAAAGGTTCCCGCCTTTATTGCTCGAGGATTTGAGGGATATGAAGTGAACCTTTTATTTGTGAGCAATGGATTTCCTGAGCCAACCTAATGAGCACTGAACTTACAATAGGCCAGGCGAAGGAACTCCAATTGTTGGAATTCCATTCCAAGGGCAGGAGCTACGCCTGCAATCTGCTTTGGGTGAAAGAAGTGCTGCGCAGTCCCGCGGTGACGCCAGTGCAGTTGGCGCCATCGTATGTGCGTGGGGTGGTTCATTTGCGTGGCCAGATTCTAACGGCTTTCGATCTCGAGTTCCGTTTGGGATTTGCGGATTCCGGCCCTCGGCCGAACAATCGCTGTATCGTTTTCAAGACGGCGACCGATCTTTCCCGGTTGCCGAATCCACCAGATGACGCTCACATGGCTGACACCGATCCCAACGGCCTGCTGGTGGACTCGATCGGTGATATTCTTCCTGCTGGGGCACGGGTTCTTCCCTCTCCACCAGAGACGCTCAGTGGTCTCAACTCCCGTTTTATTTTAGGCGTTATCAGCGGTTCCGAAGGTTTAACCACCGTTCTTAATGTGGGTGCGTTTCTTTCGCAGACGGAAACTCAGAAAGGTCAGCTTCAATGACCAGTTCTATTAAAAAAGGGGTTCTGAAAATTTCGGCCGATGAGACTTTTGGAGGATCAAAAATTCGCGAAGCCTCCGATAAAATTTCAGAATTATTAAAAAAAGAGTTCACTCAAATAGTGCTCGATCTATCGGCTCATCACGCGCCGGATGCAGGGACAATAGCCTTGATTCATTCGCTTGCCAGCGAGGCTGCAACGCGCGGATTGCGCTTGAGCGTTGCAGTTGCTTCGAACGAGTGTGCCTACCTTTTAAAAATTCTTCGTTTTCACCGCCATGTGGATCTGGCTTACGCGGGAGTTGAATCATGAGTGTGGGTGATCAAGAAATGCTCGACCTCTTTTTGCAGGAATCCAGCGAGCATCTTCAGACATTGGAGACCGATCTCATCGCTTTGGAGGCCAATCCTGCCGAGACGTCGCGGTTGAACAGCATTTTCCGCGCGGTGCACAGCATCAAGGGCGCTGCAGGGTTTTTCGGATTCGAACCGATCGTGCGTTTGGCTCACGTCATGGAAAGCGTGATGTCGCTTTTGCGTGATGGAAAAATGCAGGCGAATGAGTCGATCGTCAGTCTTCTGATTTCGACAACCGATAAACTCAACATCATGCTCGCCGAGCCCAGTCGTGCCAGTGAGGTGCCGTCTGAAAGCGAAGTGACTGGCTTGCAAGCCTTGCTTGATCCAGGTAGCCAGTCGAAGCCTGATTCTTTCGCCTTAAAAGCTAGCAAAAGTAAGTCCCAGGCGAATTCTGATAATCTGGGCCTCGTTTCTGCTTTTGAATTTCAAGCGGAGGATTTAATGCCGGCGCTCAAACGGGGGCGTAACTTTTTTGTCATTTCTTTTGCTCTTGCTGCGGATGTGGAATCGCAACAGCAAACCCTCGTAGCTTACTTCCGCGAGTTGGAATCTCTGGGTCAAGTCATCGATATTCAAACGGCGACTCCTGCTGGAACAACGCTTTCCAATTGCGCTGAGGTTGAGGTGACATTGTTTTTTGCAACGGCATTGGATGCCCTTCTTTTATCTGAAGCGTTGGGGCTTGAGGAAAGCCGTCTCAAGGCGGTTCCAGCCAATGCCCTGAGTGAGTGGGTTAAACAAAATTCGGCAGAACCGAAAGTGATCAAACCCGCATTGCCAGTAGCTTTGAAGGTGTCGGAACCTTCGGAATCGGCATCCTTGGTTTCGGTCAAGCCCGCGACGATCGCCGTTAAGACGGAGGAGCCTTCATCAGAGTCGATCGATCCCAAGCCAATCCCCGGCTCACGCCGCAAAGCCGAGGAGACGATCCGTATCAACGTAGGGCTTCTCGATACACTCATGAACCTTGCCGGGGAAATGGTTCTTGGCCGCAATCGACTCATGCGTTTGGCAGTTCGCGCCGATGAGAACGAGGGGGTGGAAGGGCTTCAATCGATCGTTCAGGAGATCAGTTCTGTCACGTCCAGCCTGCAGGATACAATTATGCGGGCGCGTCTCCAACCGGTTGGCGGACTTTTTGGAAAATTCAACCGCATCGTGCGGGATCTTAGCCACAAGCTGGAAAAGGAAATTCAGCTCGAAATTTTTGGCGATGATGTCGAGCTCGACCGCACACTTCTCGAGGGGCTTTCTGATCCGCTTACCCATCTTGTTCGCAATAGCGTCGATCATGGCATTGAGATGCCGGCCGAGCGTGTGGCAAAAGGTAAATCCGCCTGCGGTCTAATTCGCCTTTCGGCTGCGCACCTTGCTGGTCGCGTTCAGATTGAGGTTCTGGATGACGGCGGTGGCATGGATCCTGAGAGACTCAAAGCGAAGGCGATTGAAAAAGGTATAATTACACCCGAACAGGCTGCACGCATGTCGGACGAGGATGCTCTTCAGCTCATCTTTGCTGCAGGCTTCTCCACGGCGGAGGCACTCAGCGATATTTCGGGTCGCGGCGTCGGAATGGACGTCGTTAAAACCAACATCGAAAAACTGGGTGGTCATGTCGAAATCGACTCCCGGAAGGGGGCTGGCACTCGGATTATCATCCGACTTCCGCTCACCTTGGCCATTGTTCCGGCTCTCATTGTTGGTTGTCAGGGCACGCGCTACGCGATTCCGCAGATCAACGTGGAAGAGGTGGTCCACCCTGGCGGAGACTTCCCACTCGAAACTCTCGGTGGAGCTCAAGTCTTACGCCTGCGTGGAGAACTCAAGCCGGTTATTAATTTGGCTTCGATTCTCGGAATGCCGGAAAATACCGATTCCAATCGCTTACAGTTTGTCATCGTTCTTCAGCTGGACCACATGGTTTATGGATTGCTCGTCGATGAGATCGTCAGCACCGAGGAAATCGTAGTCAAACCTCTCGGCCGCCACATCCGCACGGTTCCGTTCTATTCTGGAGCCACATTGTTGGGACAAGGCGAAATCGCTCTCATTCTCGATCCTTCCGCTCTGGCTCAAGGTCGAATTTCGGTTACCCAAAAGGCGCTCAATGCCGCAAAAACAGCATTGCCAATTGTGGGCGAAAATTCCGACGAACGGGCGCTCGTTTTTCAGGATGGCGAAGGCGAGGTTTTTGCCATTCCCCTTAAGAGCGTCATGCGAGTGGAGTATGTTCAAACCAAGGATATCGAGCGAATCGGCAGTATGGATTGCCTGCGAAAAGATCATACCAAGACGTTGCGCCTCGTTCGGCTTGGAAATGTGCTTCCGCTTCCCACGCCTCCGGCCCTCGGCGAGGAAATGTTCGTCATCGTTCCTCGTCCGCCTTACGACCACATCGGTATAGTGGCGGGTCGAATTGTAGATTCCGTGGACTTTTCGAATGAGATTATTGATCCCAAAACATTTGCTGCCAAGGGAGTTCTTGGAACCGTGCAGTTGCTGGGTCGTTTGACGCTTGTCATCGACTGTGAATCTCTCGTCTCTGTCTTAAACCAACAAGCCAGTCCCTTGGAGGTGCTGGCGGAAGCTCAATTTATTGTCACACAACCATAAGCCTGCTTGCCCCACTTTTACCAATCCTACACCCAACGAAACCATGAAAATCAACCTCTCGACCCGACTCATTATTAGCACGGCTATTAGTGGACTCATCCCATTAATTGCCCTGGCTCTCTACGGACTGAATTCCGCTGATAAAATCGCAAAAAACGCGCAGAAGGAACTTCTTTCGATCTCCGAATTTGCTATCGAATCCATCGAGCGCAACCTTTTTGAAAGGTATGGCGACGTTCAGGCTTTTGCGCTCAATGGTGTCTTGCAGGATTTCTTCAGCGGATCACGTCAAAATGCCACTGACCTCAAAACGGCGATTGATAACTACGTCAAGCTGTATGGAATGTATAAATTGAGCATGGTTGTGGATGCTCATGGGCGAGTTGTTGCAGTGAATAGTGTCGATGCTAAGGGCAACACTATTGATTCCAGTTATTTGATTGGGAAAGATTTTTCGAAGGCGGATTGGTTTATCGATGCCCGTGAAGGCCGTTTCACTTCTTCGGAGTCCTTGTCCGGCACGGTAATCAGCGAGGCCATGCGTGACGTAGATGCCGCAAAAGCCGCTGCGCACAATGACTTGGTTGTTGGATATTCCGCTCCCATCTTTAGCAAAAAACAAGAGTTTATCGGCGTCTGGAGAAACCTCGCGGATTTCGGTCTTGTGGAAGAAATTCTCTCCAAAATTTACGAGCGTCTGAAACTCAAAGGTCTGAACTCGACCGAAATCAATCTCATTGATCTCAAAGGAACGGTTCTTTCCCAATTTGATCCAAATGCCACAGGATCAGAGGAATTTGTCCACGATCCACGTGTCATTTTAACTCAAAATCTGGTCAAAGAAGGATATGAGTCCGCCAAAAAAGCAACGGCGGGTGAATCCAGTTTTGGACGTGAATATGACCACAAACACAAGGAATGGGCGGCGGCTGGATTCGCTAAAACAAAAGGAGCACTTGGATATCCTGATTCCAAATGGTCGCTCATTATTCGTGTCGATGAACGGGAATTGCTCCGCAATGTGGTATTCAATACTTGGATTATTTCCGGTTGTGCTGTTCTATTTATGTTCACGGCAGCCTTTATTATTGGGCGTTCGATTAGTAACCCAATCGTGGCCTGCGTGGAGGTCGTTAAACAACTCGCGAAGGGAGATCTGACGGGCAGCATTAAATTGAAGCGTTCGGATGAGGTGGGGGTTCTCGCTTCTTCGGTTGATACCTGTATTCAAAACCTCCGTAAGATGGTGGAGGAGATCACCCACACCTCGCAATCTCTCACGGAGTCATCCAAGGTTCTTACCGACACAGCTAATTCACAGGCCGCCGGCGCCGAACAGACCAATGTTCAAGCACACACAGTTGCTGCGGCGGGTGAGCAATTGGCGATCAATTCCAAGTCGATGACGCTTTCCGCCGGTGAGATCAATCAAGCCTCGACCATGGTGGCTGCAGCCGTCGAAGAAATGTCCTCGTCGATTCAAGAGGTGGCCCGCAACTGCACTCAGGAATCCGAAATCGCCCGCAAGGCCGATATTCAAGCCCGGCAGACTCGTGACCTCATGCTCAAACTGGATGACTCGGCGCGACAAATTGGAAAAATTGTGGAGTTGATCAATCGTATCGCGGAGCAAACCAATCTGCTCGCGCTCAATGCCACGATTGAAGCCGCCAGCGCCGGTGAGGCTGGACGTGGATTTGCGGTCGTCGCCAACGAAGTGAAAGAACTGGCTCGCCAGTCGGCTGCAGCCACGGAGGACATTCGTCGTCAGGTTAATCTCATCCAGGAAAATACCGCTAACTCGATGGGGGCGATCGATGATGTGGCGAAGGTCATCGAACAGGTCAGCCAGATTGCCGGAAGCATCGCAGCCGCTGTGGAGGAACAATCGGCGACAACATCGGAAATTGTGCGTTCGTTGCACAATGTGACTTCCTCCACAAAAACCCTCTCGGAAAATGTCAAAAATGCAGCCTCAGGAGCGGATGAAGTGTCCCGCAATATCAATGGCGTGTCCCAAGCGGCCAGCGAATCTGCAAAAGGTGCCTCGCGCATCAGTTCAAGCGCAGGGGAGCTGAGCCATGTCGCTGGATCTCTCGTTCAGCTGGTCAACCGCTTCAAATTGTAGCGGGTTTTTGATTCATGCGAGTTCTTGTTGTTGATGATTCCGCCCTGTATCGGAAAATACTTTCGGAAGCAGTATCCTGCGTTTCGGGGACTCAAGTTACGGCGGTATCCAGCGGCGAACTCGCTCTAAAACGTCTCGATTCGGAGACGTTTGATCTCGTTCTGTTGGATATTTTCATGAACGAGATGAACGGGCCGGAGGTGCTTGAAAAAATCAGGCAATCGCATCCTAAAGTTTCTGTTGTCATGGTCAGTGGCGCCACCGGGCGCGATGCGGACATCACCATCGGATGTCTTTCCAATGGCGCGATGGATTTTATTCCGAAACCGTCCAACAGTTCGTTTGAAGCCGGATTGGAAGTGCTGAAGTCGGATATTCGCAAGGCAATCACTATGGCGCGTCTCCACGGGGTGACGGCAATATCCGAGGCTTCGAAAACGCCAGCGCAAGCCGTAAGTTCCGCGGTTCCATTAAATCAGCCTCCGATGAAGCGCCTTCAACCGCCTCCGTTTCTGGATTTGCTGTTGATTGGTGTATCGACCGGTGGCCCCAAGGCTCTTGCGGATTTGGTTCCGCTTCTATCTGCAAAACTACCTGTGCCGGTGTTGCTGGTGCAACACATGCCGCCATTCTTTACCAAGTCTCTCGCGGAGCAGTTGGATAAGTCTACAGGGCTTTCTGTGAAAGAGGCTGAAGATGGTCATTTGCCGATGCCGGGCGAAGTGCTGATCGCTCCAGGCGGTTTCCACTTGGAGGTCTTTCGAAATGTTTCCGGAAAACTCCAGACCCGCTTGACCAGTGCCCCTCTGGTGCAATCCTGCCGCCCTTCTGTGGATGTGCTTTTTCAATCCGCAGCCGCCTGCAAACTGCGCGGTGCTGTGGCCGTCATCCTTACGGGCATGGGATGCGATGGTGCGGATGGCGTAGCCAATTTGAAAAATTCCTGTCCTGTGTGGTGTATTGCTCAGAATCAAGCAACGTGTTCGGTCTATGGCATGCCACAAGCCGTTGTGCTGAGACATTTGGATGACGAGATTTTGCCTCTCAATGAGATCGCTCCCCGAATCAATAAGATCTTTCGGGTCTAAATCAACGGGTCATATGGAAAACAGGGCACATGTTTGATTTCTCCCAAAACGAATCCCACTTGGGCATCCTCTCTCAATACGTTGCAGAGGCATGCTGCATCCATCTGGGCGAGGAGAAGCGCTATCTTTTTGAAGCCCGATTGGGAACGCTCATCGCAGAATCCGGCGCGCGGGACATACCTGAATTTATTCAATTGGCAAAAGCCGATGCCTCGGGGCGCCTTCGCGATAAAATCATTGATTCCATGACAACGCACGAGACCTATTGGTTTCGTGACACACGTCCGTGGGAATCGATGGAGAAGTCGATTCTGCCTCACTTGGGAAGCCTTTTGCGTTCTGGAAAAAAGGCCCGTATCCGGATCTTGAGTGCGGCTTGCTCGTCAGGGCAGGAACCTTATTCCATCGCACTTCTTCTGCATAAACTTCAAGCCGAAGGCCGCCTGCCAGGCGTTAATCTTTCCTCGTTTGAAATTGTCGCCTTTGACATCTCGCCAGGAACACTTTTCCTCGCAGCGGCGGGACGATACAGCCAGTTGGAAATTTCCCGAGGCCTTCCCCAGTTTTGGAGGGACAACTTTTTCGACGCCACGTCTGGCAACACGTGGACGCTCAAGCCTGCCGTTCGTTCAATGGTCTCCTTCAAGCGCCGCAATTTGCAGGATAACATGTCGTCACTCGGTCTTTTTGATTTGGTTCTCTGCCGAAATGTGGCCATCTATTTCAAAGAGGATTTTAAAAAGAATCTTTTCAACCGCCTGGCGGAAATTATTTTTACCGATGGATATATGATGCTGGGCGGGACAGAGTCTTTGCTCTCGCATCAAAATTTTTTCACAATGGAGCAAGTGGATGACTCCATTTTCTATAAACGTAAGCTCTAAAATTTCGTTCCCAATCGTCTGACCAATTTAACAAATATGGAAAACCAACAAATCCAACCCGCAGGCTCTTCCAATACGGATTCTTTTGACAACTGGATCGAAAGCATCAGGCATCTTTCCAAAAGCATCGCGAGCAAGATGAACAACTCGCTTCGCCAAATTGATGACATCAACATGCGTGTGCGGTTGCTGTCCTTCAACGCACAAATCCAAGCAGCAAAGGCTGGCGATGCAGGTCGCACGTTTGCCGTCGTCGCAAATGAAATCGGCAACCTTTCCACAAATACCGCCCGCGTGGCCGAGGGATTGGCTCAAGAGACGAAACAGGACATCACTCAACTTTCGGACATCAGCAGTCGATTGGATTCCGTTGTGCGCGGGGCTCGCCTTATGGATCTGGCTCTGACCAATATTGATCTCATTGACCGCAACCTCTACGAGCGTTCCTGCGACGTGCGCTGGTGGGCTACTGATTCGAGCGCCGTGGAAGCACTTACCAATCCTGGTTCGGATTCATCCCGCTACGCCTGCGAACGCTTGGGTGTGATCCTTAATGCCTACACTGTTTACTACGATATCGTGTTGTGCGATTTGAACGGCACAGTGATCGCCAATGGTCGTTCTGGCCGCTTCAAATCGATCGGAATGAACGTGGCTGCCAACGAGTGGTTCCGTAAAGCTCGCACCTCCGCCAGCGGAGATGATTTTGGGTTTGAGAGCGTTCACTCATCACCACTTGTTCAGGGTCAGCACATTCTTGCCTATTCCTGCGGCGTTCGTCGCAACGGGCAATCCAATGGCGAATTAATCGGCGTGCTGGGAATCCTTTTCAACTGGGAGGCTCTCGCACAAACGATTGTTCACCGCACGCCGCTCTCACCCTCCGAAAAAGAAGTGTCCCGTGTTTGCATCATTGATTCAGCAGGTCATGTTCTCGCCGACACAAAAAATGCCATTCTCAAAGAACGTATCAACCTTCCGCAGTTGGACGCTCTCATTCAACAAGGTAAAGGTTTTGTGATTGGAGATTATCATGGAACGCCCACGCTCTTTGCCTTGGCGACTGCTCCTGGTTATGAAACGTATTCGACCGGTTGGAACTCGCTGATCATTCAACAAATGGCTTCGTAATTTCGCAAAACCGTTTTTACCATGAATCCCGCATCCTTTCTTGTCTTATGAAAATCCTCGCCGTTGATGATTCTATGCTGATCCGTCGCCTTGTGGCCTCTGCGGCCTCCGTTCTGGGTGCAGAATGTGTTCTGGCTGAGGATGGGGTTATTGGTCTTAGCCAATTGGAAGCCGATCCCTCTGGGTTTTCACTCGTTTGTCTGGATTGGAATATGCCAAACATGAACGGCCTCGATTTTCTCAAGCATATCCGTGCTGACGACCGCTGGAAGGAACTGCCCGTTCTCATGCTCACGACCGAAGGCAGCAGGGACGCCATTATCACAGCCATCAAAGCTGGCGCCACGGCCTACATGACAAAGCCGTTTTACGAAAAAGACCTCCAAGCTAAAATGCTCGACTGTCTCGGCCTTGGCTTCGAGTAGTAAATTCCGTAGCAGCCCCTGAAGCTTGATTCTTTCTCAGTTTCCAAATCGGTTGCGGAGCCAGCCGAGCGGGAATTTGTCACCAGGGCAGTCTGTGGGCTTGGGGTTGATTTCCTTGTGGCCTTTGACGATGGCTTGCTGGCCTTTGATTTTTCCGACTCGGCCGCGCAGGTAGGTGCAAAGTTCATCCAAGGCCGCGAGTTGGTCTTTGGTCGGCATGTCGCGGTTTAGATCGCCTACGAGGCAGATGCCAAGAGCGATGTCGTTGAGGTAATCACTTGCCACATGGCCTCCATTGATCTGTCGAATCCAGCGATTACCGACTTCAATTTCGCCGTTGCCGGAGGAGTTGCCATTTCCAATCACGAAGTGGTAGGCGAGCCCGTTCTGCATTTTACGGACATTGCGGTGGTAGAGGTCGAAAACGCGGGCATTTCCCTGGCGGGTTCCGCTGTTGTGCACAATGATGTATTTCCAACGTCCATTTTGAACTTTGGCGTCATCAATCGCTTTGCGGACGGATGGCGATAGGTAACGCCAGCGTTTCATGAATCCGCCAAATATCGACTTGGAGGGAGGTTCAAAGTCCGAGGTTTCCTGAAGGCCTGATTTTTCAATTAAAATAGGAGCATCCAGCGCGCGTCCGGCGGGTGTTTTTACTTTCGGAATTTGCTGTGTCTGGATAGTCGGTCCGGTTGGCTTTGTGTCGGGTGCGCTTTTAGAAGAGGATTTTTCAGGCGTTTCTCCCGGAATTAAAATGTAGTCATCGGACAAATCGGCTGTAGGGCGCTTTTTGTCTGCGGATGGTTGCGGTTCGGGTGAGGTCTTCCTTTCAGGTGCAGGCGTTGACTTAGGCGCAGGGGACGGCTTGTCATTAGTATTCTGTGACGATTTCTTTTTGGAAGATGACTTGGATTGCGACTTCGAGGATTTTGAGGATTGCGACGAAGAAGACGAGGGCCGAGGTTTGGGTTTTGGCGTTCCTGATGAAGAGGTCTTTTCGACAGGTTGGATACTTTCGCGGGATTGCAGAAAGGCGCGTTTCTTTTCTTCATCGCTCGACTGCCCTCGCAATGTTTTCGGCAAGCAGGCTAAGCCCAAAAGCAGGATCGCTAAGCTGATGAAATTCCGTTTCCGCACACCGCAGGGTATCAAGACGCTCTGAATTTTCAAGCTGCTCAATAATCAACCTTGATCAAACAAAGACCTTGGGCTGGGGCGACGTGCAGAAATGCGGGCTCGCCTTTATTTAAGCTGTTCTGCAGATCATTCAAAGTTGTCTTTCCAGAGGCGAGGCGGATGGTGGCTGCGGATAGGATGCGCACCATTTTATAAAGAAATCCGGCTCCTTCAAAGGTGAGTTGGATTTTAGGGCCCATTTGATCGATCTGAATTGCAGTAATCGTTCGAATGGTATTTTCCGGTTCGTTTGTTCTACGCAGAGAAAAAGCGGCGAAGTCGTGGGTTCCAGTAAAAAGTTCACAGGCCTCGCGGATGGTCTTCAAATCAAGCTTCTGGGGCACATGCCAGGCGCGGTCACGCTCCAGTGGGTTCATGGCCTCGGCATTCCAAATCGTGTATTGGTAGATTTTTCCTTTCGCGGAAAATCGGGCATGGAAGTCTTCTGCAACCTGCTCGACATGCATCACTCGTATTGCTTCGGGAAGGTGGGCATTGAGGGCATTCCGCCAGCTTCTCAAATCAAAGCGTCCCTCTGGCACGTCGGCATGTGCTGTCTGAGATTCCGCATGAACACCCGAATCTGTGCGTCCAGCCCCATGGACAATAATGCGCTGAGCGCACAGTGACTCGAAGGCTTTTCCGATGTGGTCTTGAATCGTGTTTCCGCCCGCTTGGCTTTGCCATCCCTCAAAACCCGCGCCGTGGTAGGCGATATCCAGCCGAATTCTCATCCCACGGAATCCAACCACCCTTGGAGAATGATTTGAGCGGCGACTTGATCGATGACTGGACGTTGTTTCTTCGTGTTGCGACCTGCCTCGTGCAGGGAGCGTTGGGCCGAAACGGTGGTTAGTCTTTCATCCCATGCGATGACTCGGCACGGGGTTCGGGATTTGAGTTTTTCAATAAATTCCCGGGCCTTCGTAGCGGCAGGTCCATACGATCCATCCATGTTGCGGGGCATACCCACTATAATGGATTCGACTTGGCGGTCTGCAGCGATGGAAACAATGCGTTCGAGATAGTCGTTCGAGCGGGCGGGTATTGTTTCCAAGGGATGCGCCAGCATTCCCAGATCATCACTTATGGCCACACCCACGCGGGCCTCTCCCAAATCAATACCAAGGGCTTTTTTCATTTGTAGTTGAAAATCCCATATCTCCTTCCTACCTTCAATGATCATGTCACAACTCTCTTTGGATAAGTTTGGTGAGAATCTCCCCGTTTCCGGTGTTGTAGGTGCCTCACAGGTTGCAATTGGACTCGGTGCCGGTCTTCTTGTCGCGGATAGCATTGGTCAAAACGCTCGCCGCAGTGCTGCGTTTGCATTGCTTGGTCTTGGTGCGGTGACCCTTCTTCCTGTGATTTGGGGCATCGCCTCGAAAATTAACTCCCGTCCGGACTCCTCGCGCGCCATGCGCCGCCGACTCGAAGGCATTCGCGGCGGATACGAAGCCGAGCAGTAAATTTCTTTCTGGTGAAACGTCCGCGCGTCGTTCTGGCATCTGCCTCGCCGCGTCGATTGGATCTTTTGCAGTCGGTTGGATATGATGTGGTGACTGATGTATCCGGTGCTGCGGAAGAAGAATTTTCCGAAAGCGGTCCAGAGTCGCTGGCCCTTTTGAATGCGCGTCGCAAATGGCAGTTGGTTGCTCAAAAAAATCCCTCTGACCACGTAATTGCTGCGGATACCGTTGTGTGGCTTGATGGCCGGTTTTATGGGAAGCCCAGCGATATGGCTGATGCCGAGCGCATGATTCAAGAACTCTCCGGTCAAACGCATTTGGTGGTGACCGGTGTTGTCTTGGGGAGGGGAGAGGCAAGTCCCGTGGAGTTTGCGGAAACCACACATGTCACATTTCACGCGCTCACCTTGAGCGAAATTCAAGACTATCTGGCTTCGATCAACCCGCTGGATAAGGCTGGCGCCTATGCCGCACAGAATGACGAGGGGCGGATCATTCGTAAAATTGACGGACTTCTTTCCAATGTCATCGGATTGCCTGTCGAGCGCGTGCTCGAATCTTTGCCGTTATCCGAAGCTTAGCGGCGGCAGTAGTAGATAAATGCCGGTGGAAAATTTTGGAGGATAACCGGAGTTTTTTGGATGTTCCCAAACACGCGTTCCAGATTGGATCGAAAGCGACGCCCAGATTCCAAGCGGTGCGGACCGTAATAGGCAAAAGTCGAAAAGACGCCGTCTTTTTCAAGAGCCCCATGGATTTGTTCCAAGATCGCCGTTTGTAAATCCTGTCCGAAAACTGCCCAAGGAAGACCCGAAAGAATGGCATCAGGGCGGGGGATATTTCCAGATTCCAAGTGGTTTTGGAGTTCAGTGGCGCAGCCTTCGATGACTCGGGCATGTGGAAATTTTCGAGAAACCGTGAGGGCCAAATCGGAACATTTTTCGATGGCTGCAAAATGAGCGCCATCGGAAAGACTTTCCAGAATATGGCCGGTGAAAGCCCCAGTTCCGGGACCAAGTTCAATGACGCTGGATGCCTTGTCGACTGCCGATGTTTGCACCATGGCCTTTGCCAGAAAGGGGGAGGAGGGCCAGACGGCTCCGATGGTTGTCGGAGCTTGAATCAGTGCCTTGAGAAAGCCGAATGACATAACGACCAAACCTTGCTTCGGCATTCCACTTCGCGCAATCACAATTACGTTAAAATACAGCTTTCTCATTCTTCTAGAGAGAGTCGCTGGAGGGTTGATTTTAGCATGAATGAGGGGAGTGTCTTATTCTCGGGTGCGATTTTTTCTCGTCATTTTTCCTATAAAAAATCAGACTCCTCAGGCATGAAGTTGACCAAACGTGGCGAGTATGCGCTTCGGGCATTGATAAGCCTCGCTGCCGCTCGCGAGGCCGGGTTGGATTTGTTGCCGCTCAAGGACATTGTCGCCCGCGAGAAAATCCCACTGCCATTTTTGGAGCAGATTTTTTTCCAACTTCGCGAGGCAGGAATTGTTGATGGAAAGCGGGGGAAACGTGGCGGATACTTTCTTGCCAAGCCCCCTTCCAATATTTCGATGGGGGAGGTGGTTCGTTTAATCGATGGGCCGCTGGCTCCGATTGCGTGTGTGAGTCATTCTGCTTATGCCAAGTGCAGTTGCCCCGATGAAGAACATTGTGGTTTACGGATCCTCATGCTCGATGTGCGCAATGCGATCGCTGATATTCTGGATCGATACAGCTTGGCTCAGGTTGTCGAATCCACGTTGGAGAAGCTTCTTCAAGATGGGTTCCCTTTGCCTTACACGGAGCCTGTCATGGCCGGTGCTGCGGCTTCGATGGATTATCAGATTTAAAGACGGCTTTCTGGGCAGCATTCCAATACCCACTTGGCGTAGGCCTCTGAGACTTCCTTTGCCTCAAAAGCTGCGATCTCGGGTGTTTCATAGGGGTGAATCCCAAGAAGAGCTTTTTGAAACGCAACGAAGTTTTCTGTGGGAATCTTAAAAATCACCACTGCTTCAGAAGCCTCTTCAATGTTGCCTTGCCAGCGATAGATGGATTTGGCTTTTGGAATTATTGTCCCGCAAGCGGCGTGATGTCCCTCGACCAATTCCCTCACGATCCGGGAAGCTGTTTCTTCATCGGGAAATGTCGAGAGCACAAAGCGGATCATAGATTTTTAGAACGCTTTGCCGATTTCCTCGCCGATGATTTTAAGGCCGGCGCGGACGTCGGCATCACTCATGGCAAAAGAAATCCTCAAGCACTCGTGGCGATGCTTCCAGGATTCATCCGTGTCACCGAAGAAAAAGTATTCTCCTGGCACGACGAGGACGCTGCGTTTTTTAAGATCTTCATAAATCTCCCGTGACGTTTTTTTTGATCCTTCCAGCCAGAGCCAGAGAAAGATCGCGCCTTCGCTCTCATGAAAAGCATAAGGGACATCATCCGGGAAAACCTCCGCAATGGCCTCGAGAGCGGTGTTGCGTTTTTTTAGATAGTAAGGACGGATAACCTCGCGGCTTAGTTCAATAATGCTGCCATCCGCGATCAAGGGGCCGGCACTGGTCTGACCGAAATTTCCATTAGCGAGGCCGGTGACTGCCATCATCGATGAAACCGCGCTGGCAATGTGTGGCGGCGCCACAACGAATGCGGTTCGTGTCCCAGGCAAACCAAATTTGGAGAGGCTCATCACATGAACTGTTTGATTGGTCCAGAGTGGCGAGGCTTCTCCAAAGACGATGCCAGGGAAGGGCCATCCATAGGCATTGTCGATGATGAGAGGAATGTTTCGAGATTTTGCGACATCAGCCAACTGGCGGAGTTGCGCGTCTGAAACCACATTTCCACTCGGATTTGTCGGTCGGGATACGCAGAGGGCCGAGATATCAGGACCTAGATCAAGGTTTTCAAAATCGATATTGTATTTAAAACGGTGAGGGCCTGTGCGTGTGATTTGAGGCCTTAAGCCGGTGAACATTCCCGGTTCCAAGGATTGATTCGCATAGCCAATGTATTCCGGCATCAGGGGGAAAAGAATCCTTCCGGGAGTGCCATCCGCGCGGCTTCCACCGAAGAGATTAAAGAGAAAATAAAATGCCGTTTGTCCGCCGGGGGTGACGGCAATGTTTTCTGGTCCGACATTCCAGCCGTATTCCTTGCGGAGCAAGGCGGCGAGCGACTCGATCACCTCTGGATTTCCGCGCGGGGGATCATAAATCGCAAGTGTGCGGCGGCGCGTTGCAGGGTCATCAAGGATTTCACGCAACCGTTTGTCCCAGATTTGCTCCATTTCCGGAATGTGTGCCGGGTTTCCTCCTCCGAGCATGAGTGGCGATGAACCCTTTGCAGAAAGCGCGTG
Source organism: Verrucomicrobiia bacterium (assembly GCA_040378625.1). Lineage (GTDB taxonomy): Bacteria > Verrucomicrobiota > Verrucomicrobiia > Chthoniobacterales > Terrimicrobiaceae > UBA967. Next base: position 20,814 of record JBEIMO010000007.1, read on the forward strand.
GCCAAGATCATCCATCAGTTGTTCGATGCCGCTGCCTCCGGCGAGACGTTGTCCGAGTGCAGAGAAATTCATTTTGTCGTTAGGATTGAGATCATGGCTTTGAGTGAATTGCTAATCAGCCGCTTTTGGTTTTGCGGTGGATGAGAAGCAAGATGTCCGATTATGCTAGGAGGCATTATGAATTTGCAAGACGTGCGCCGAAGTCGAATCGGTCATCCAGTCCGCAAGAAATCGGCGTTTTTTTGTTATGAGTAACGCTGAGATCCTGGCGCTTCTGGTAGGGGGCTTTGTCGCCGGGGCTATGAATGCTGTGGCGGGCGGGGGAACTATTGTCACGTTTCCTCTCCTGATGGCATTTGGAATGCCGGCGATTCAGGCGAATGCCACAAATACTTTTGCTTTGTTGGCTGGAATTGGTGGCAGCCTCTATGGATACCGCGCCAATCTTCCTGCTGTTCGACCATGGCTGAAAATCTTTGCTCCAGTGAGCATCGTCGGCGGTTTTTTGGGAGCTTTGTTGCTCACGCATACCAGTGAAAAGGTATTCAGTGACCTTGTTCCTTTTTTGATATTTTTTGCGACCGTCCTTTTTTTATTGAGTGATTTGGTCCGACGTTGGGCTGGTTTAGAAGAGGCTCAATCATCGCATTTGGTTGCTGCCGCCGTGCTGCAGTTTTTTGTGGCGGTTTATGGTGGATATTTTGGAGCGGGAATTGGAATCCTTATGCTCGCTGCGCTTGGCCTGATTGGGCACAAAAACATTCACGAGATGAATGCCATCAAGACGGTTCTGGGAGCGTTGATCAATGTCGTTGCGGCTTTGTATTTTATTTTTGCAGGACTTGTCGTCTGGCCGCAGGCGCTTGTTATGACACTCGGCGCCGGTGCGGGCTATTATTCCGGGGCTTGTGTCAGTTCGAGAATCTCTCCCCGTCACGTTCGCGGAATCGTTGTTTTCATCGGACTGATCCTCTCCGTCGTCTTTTTCTGGCGGCAGTTTGTGGAGTGATTTGCGCAAATCAAAAAGTCACCGCTTGCAACGGGGTAAAACCCGCGTTTATTGGATTCTTGTATGGTTGTTCAATTGGAAGCTCTGGCCAAGTTGCTTAACGATGATGATCCTGAAACCGTTCGCTTGGTGAAGGAACAGTTGGCGAATCTGGCCGAGCAGAATCCCTCTGCTCTTGAGTCCCTGATTTCCGGCGATGATGCCGTTGTTTCCTATCATGCCAGAGACGTTCTTTCTCACAGGGACGACTGTGAAGCGGAGGATGATTTTACGCTTCATTGTCATTTTGCAGGAGAAGGTTTTGATATCGAGCAGGCGATATGGGCTTTGGCACGAGTGGTTGAGCCGGGTCGAGGAACGGAGGAGTTTGAGCAAGTGATCAACGCTTGGGGACGGGAATTCCTTTCTCGTGTTGCCTGCGCTACTTCCAATGCCGAGAGGGTTGAAATGCTTTCTCGGTTTTTATCGGACGAGCTGAACTTTCGAGGGAATTCCGATCGCTACTATTGCCAGAATAATTCTGTTCTCTCGCGTGTTATCGAATCCCGCATGGGAATACCGATTACGCTGACTTTGATTTACCAGATTATTGGTGCCCGTGGGGGAATGAAGATCGAAGGCATCAATCTGCCGGGTCACTTCATTGCTCGGCATGGAGAGGTTTATTTTGACCCCTTCCACGGGGGACGGATTCTCTGCCGATGTGATGTAAAAAGCATTCTCGATCGTCAGAGGATCGAGTTTAAAGAAAGTCATCTCAAGCCCGCTACGTCGCGTCAGTTTCTCCTGCGCATTTTGGCAAACCTTCTTTATGTCTACGATCTCGATGGCGAGAACGAGAAACGCCATCGCATCAAATGCTGGATGGATGCCCTGAGTGCCGGCAGTATGGTGAAATGATCGTTGATGTTTTGAATGTTGGCACCGAACTCCTGCTGGGAGAAGTGACCAACACCCATGCTGGTTGGATTGCTAAACAAATTTTCCCTCTGGGGTTGCGTATCGCGCGACAAACCACCGTTCCGGATGGCACCGCTATTCGTGAGGGGATTCTGGAATCCTTCAACCGTGCGGATGTGCTTTTTATTACCGGGGGGTTAGGGCCCACAACGGATGACATCACCCGCGAGGTGGCTGCCGAGCTTTTAGGAATGCAGCTTATAGCGGATGAGGAAATTCGTCGCCGCATTGAAGAACGCTTGGCCGCGCGAGGATACAAGATGCTGGATCGGATGCTCCGCCAGACCATGGTTCCTGAGGGTGCGACGGTTCTTCCCAACAACCACGGCACAGCTCCGGGCCTTTATATTCCTTCCGTTTCTTATCCCTCATCGGCATCTCCGCACATGTTTCTGCTGCCTGGTCCGCCTCGCGAATTGCAGCCCATGTTCCGCGACGCTGTCTTGCCGATTCTTCGGAAAATTTGCAGCGATTTGTCACCTCGGGATTGCCGGACTTACCGCGTTGTTGGTCTCGGGGAGAGTGCCGTTGAGGAAATGGTCGGCCTCAAGCTGACGTCAAATCCTGACTTGGAGGTTGGATACTGCGCGAGGCCGAATGAGGTTGATTTTCGACTGATTGGATCTGCCGAAGCTCTTGATGCGGTGGAGCCAGAAATCATCAGCGTTTTGGGAGATTATCTGGTCTCCGCAAGCGGGGAAGCGCTCGAGGAATGGGTTGTTTCGAAACTCACGGAATTGAACCAAACAGTCACCACCGCGGAATCCTGCACAGGCGGGCTTTTGGCAAGCCGCATCACGGATTTTCCCGGATCATCGGCTATCTTTAAAGAAGGATGGGTGACCTATTCGAACGAGGCAAAAATATCAGCGCTTGGCGTGAGTCCGGAGTTGCTTGCAAACCACGGAGCAGTGAGCGAGCCGGTTTCTCGTGCTATGGCCGAAGGAGCGCGATTGAAAGCTGGTGCCAACTATGCGCTGGCGCTCACTGGCATTGCCGGCCCCGGTGGGGGAACAAAGGAAAAGCCGATTGGTCTTGTTTTTATTTCTCTGGCTCGCGAGGGAAAAGAAACTCTTTGCAGTGAATTCCGATTTGCGACTGACCGCACGACATTCAAGCAACGTGCCACGCAATCCGCTCTGGATATGCTGCGTCGCGAATTGCTTGTCGTAAGCAAGTGAGGTAAACACCTAACCGCTTGAATTCAAGTTTTCTGGATATGGGACTTGCGAACCCGTTCTCCCGTCATTATGAAGTCATCTCGACCAAGTCGGAGGCCAAAACTTATGATCAGGAAAAAGGATACTCTCGGTGGTAAACTCGTTGAAAAACGTCGGGCAACAATAGCCAGACTGAAATCCGACGCTGCCTCGCAAAAAATGAAGGATTCTTCCACCGAGAAGACTTCGTCCCCAGAAGAGGATTTACAAACACGAGTCAGAAAAACAACGATTCGCCGTTCTCCTCTCAAAAAGGCATCGGTCGCGCATGTGTCACTAGATGATCTTGGTCCCTTGCCGCATTCCTATGGGAGTGACTCCATATTTTTGGTGGCTCAGGATCCTCACTGGCTTTTCACCTATTGGGATATCGATATTTCGCGCCACCCTGGCGGCCCATGTTTCTTGCGTGTAGAGCGGGATGCGGGAGCCCTAGAACAGGAAATTGAGGTCCCTTTTGAAACGCGGAATTGGTATATCCCAGTTACACAATCAGGAGCCAGATATGTGGTTGAGATCGGCTTTTATCGGGGTAACAAATGGAACATCATAGCTCGATCCGGAGACGTTTTTACTCCGCGTGATAGAGTCTCAGAGTCCAGTAATTTTGATTTTGCAACGATTCCGCTCCACATCAGCTTCCAGCGCCTTGTGGAAACGGTTCAGCAGACATTCGAATCTCCTCAAAACCTTGTCCCAGCACTTGCTAAAGCTCAAAAATCCGTCACGGCACCGAGTATTGATTCCAAATACATCATCCCTGAGCGTGAAAAAGTCATTCTCGGATCGCTTCTTGGCAGTGAATTTCTTGCGAATCTCTCCAGTGCGGGATTGAGTTCCGAGCAATTGCACTCGGCGATCCATCAGCGCCTGAATGAACGATTGCACTCTGGCGAATTAAGCGAAGTGATTGCTCGTTTGCAGCTCAGTCAGGCCGAGAGCAGTCTTTTCAGTGCCTTTGCGCAATGGGGGGCGAGAATAAGCTCAGGTTCATGGAATCTGAGTTCCGCAGGTTTTTCCGAACGACTGACGGTTGGGCTCTCGAGTTGGATTGCCGCTACATTGACCAGTTGGACGACTGCGGCGGAGACAAGTTGGGCAGCGGGCGCACAAGGAAGTATGGGAGCAGTATCTTCCGAGACCATGACATCTCGCCAAGTGACTGGAGGAAGTTCCGAGATGTTTTCCTCCTTGAGCAGTTGGGCCGGGGGATCTGAAGATATCGCGGCGATGAATTCTTCTTCGGGGAATTTGAGTAGTTG
>JBEIMO010000008.1:0-24832 GCA_040378625.1 Verrucomicrobiia bacterium
GATAAATTTGAAAACGTGCCAAGCGAAATTCTGGAATGATCGCATCCGCATGCCGGGCATTAACTTCAAGTCCCAGATAATAGAAATTTTCCAATTTTGTTAATTCTGTCCAAGCATACCCATCAAGCGCGGAAGTTGCAGTGGCCACTCCAGCAAGAGTCGGGTATGGGCGGCGATGAGCAAAAGGTTGTCACGCACGTAGCGAAAATGTGTCACCCCGCCGGTTTCGCGTGGAGGATACGAAACAGGGACTAGCACATTGATGCATCGCCGACCGGCCCACGTCAGGCGCACGGCGAGGACGGTGTCGAAATCGAAACGCCGGGCCGCTCGAGTGTTTTCAAGAATTCGCCGCGCCGCATCCACTGGGTAAAGGCGGAAACCAAAAAGAGAATCCTTGGCGCCAAGCCCAAGGGTTTCGAGCGTCGCAAAAAAATTCCCAACGCGCCGACCTTTCACTCGTTCCAACGGAGCATCCGGACCAAAAACAGGGACGCCACACACAAAGGCCTCAGGATTTTTCTCTCCCAATTCGATGAATGGCTGGATTGACGCGGCGGGATGTTGCCCATCCGCATCCATGACCAGCACGTGAGTAAAACCTTCGCCGCTCGCGATACGCAGGGCGTGAAGCACTGCCGCGCCTTTTCCGGAATTTTTCTCCAATCGTAAAACACGCAGCGCATCGCATTTCATGGCATCTGCCTCAGCGGCACTGCCGTCCGTGCTTCCATCAATCACCACCCACACAGGGCTAAAGTCAGCCAGGGCTTCACGAATGGTCTGCGCCAAACGCGACCCGCTGTTGTAACTAGGCAACAGAACGAAGGCTTTCATCCCGCCGTCACCAGCAACGCCAATGTCAGCGAAACAGCCGAAAAGATCGTGCTGAGAACAATCGATCCGCTGGCGACCGATTCATCACCATCCATCTGACAAGCCATGACATAAGCTGCCGCGGCGGTTGGGCAGGCGGCAAAGACCAGCGCGATTCGCATGGCATAGGGATCAAAACCCATAAACCGCCCGAGAAAGAAGACAACAATGGGAATAAACGCGATTTTCAGCAAAATGGCCGCTGCCATGCCTGCGATATTTTTTCCGAGTTTGATAAACGCAATTGATCCGCCAATGCAAAGAAGCGCCATGGGAACAGCGGCGGCACCGAGCGTTTCGAGCGAGCGATTCAAAAAGAGAGGCAGCGTTTTGTCCGTCGCATTAAAAATCAACCCAGCCACGCAGGCGATCAGTAATGGATTTGTAAGAATCGACCTCACCGCCAGCCGCAAGGCTTTCCAAGACAGATCTTGCCGTGCGGCTTGAAGGACAATCACTGCCAGCACGTTGTAGGTGGACGTTAGAAACGCCATCACCACGACAGCGGTGGCCACATGATTCTTCTCATCCGGCACACCATGGAATGCATAAGCCAGCACAGGCAGCCCGATGTAGGCCACGTTACCTCGGAACGAGCATTGGGAAACGGTTCCATGCGATGAACCGGGGAGTCGCAGAAAAACGGATGCGAGCCAACCTGCTACAGCCGCTAAGAGCGTCGCACACAGAACAACACTTAAGATACTAATCGTCTCGGGGCCGGGATCGCCTGAAACTGCCGCGGCGCGAAACAATGCCGCTGGTAGCGCAACCCAGAAGGTCAGCCGGTTTAATTCGCCTAGGAACTCTGGACCAAGAAACCGCGACCGCGCCAGCGCGATACCAAGCAGAACCAAAATCAGAATCGGCGAAATGATTTCAAAAATGCCCATGAATTTTAGAGGCAAACCGAAGAATTACACATCATGTAGACAATTAACCCGAAAAGGAATTTTCAGATAGAATTTTCAGAATTTTAAAAATCCAGACGGCGATTGCGCGGTAGCCAATCCAACGTGAAGTCACAATTTTGACGCAGAGTGTCCCTTGACTGGAACTCCCCGTCGATTCATGCAAGGGCGTTACTTTTATCGATCCATGAACATTCCATCTTCCATAAAATTCCGCTCTGAATTTCGCTCAAGCTCCGCTTGCAAACTGGCGCTCGTTTTTTTGCTAATCCCCTGTCTGGCATGGTGCGCGGATGTCCTGCCCTCTTGGAATGATAGCCCAACGCGGCGCTCGATCGTGGAATTTGTCGAAAAGGTGACCACTGCGGGATCGCCGGATTTTGTGCCATTGCCAGATCGAATCGCGGTTTTTGATAATGATGGCACGCTGATCAGCGAACAACCGATCTATGTGCAATTCGCCTATGCCATCGACCGCGTTAAAGAACTGGCGCCTCGGCATCCCGAATGGCGGGATAAAGAACCCTTCAAATCCGTTTTGGAAGGCCGACTAACTGGCTTGGAATCGGAAAGCGACGAGAAAGCCTTCGCTGATCTGGTGCTTGCCACCTGCGACGAACTAACCAGCACCGAGATCGAACAGGCGGCTTCCAAGTGGCTCGCCACCGCGCGGAACCCCAAAACAGGACGGCTCCAAACCGACATGACATTTCAACCGATGCGCGAGCTTCTCGAATACCTCCGCTCCAAAGGATTCAAAACATTCATTGTTTCCGGAGCCGGGATTGAGTTTATGCGGAGCTACACGGAAAAGGTCTACGGCATTCCTCCCGAACAGGTCGTTGGATCCAATGTCAAAATGCGCTTGGAATCGCGCAATGGATCGACCGAGCTCGTTTTGCTGCCCGAGACGGATTTTTTTAACAACCGCCAAGGAAAGCCAATGGGCATTTATAAACACATTGGCCGCCGTCCCATCATGGCATTTGGAAACTCGGATGGTGACCTCGAAATGCTTCAATGGACGACCTCGGGCGATGGTCAGCGATTTGGTGCAATCATCCACCACGATGATGCCGAACGCGAAACGGCCTATGATCGGGAATCACACGTCGGCCGCCTCGATAAGGCACTCAACGAAGCCCCAAGCCGCAAATGGACGGTCGTCAGCATGAAAAACGACTGGAAAACCATTTTTTCGAGCCAATAGGAGGATTCCAAACTTGATCCCAGAGCCTTTCGGCATAAATTTGCATGAATGAAGCTTCGCTTGGATTTGCTGGAGCAGCTGACGGAGGAGGACATCGCCCGCCAGGCGGCCAAGAATGTTCACCGCTTCAAACCGGAGCCGCTTTTCTCAAAAACTGGAGTTGGCAGTCTATCGTCGGCATCAACCAGCGAGCGTGCTCAAGAGGTGGCTCACAGCACGGCATTAACTCGGAAACTGGAACGCCGTGCCAAATTGAGTGGGAAAAAAATACGTAGAAAATTGCAGCCTTCTCGAAGCTTTTGACCTGTTAAGGAGCTTTCACAAAAAAGCTCCTTTTCTTTTTTAAAACGGGAATACCTTTTCCTTCATCGGGCGAGAAATGTCTCTCGCTCTCTTCAGCGATCTTCCTGCTTTGCGTAAGCGCGAGCTGTCCTCCGCCGTTGCCCACTACATTGCTGGGGTGCTCGACAGAGAGTCGATGATTTCCGCCGTGAATTCCCTCTGTGAATCTGCATCCCTGATCGTTGGAGACCGGGTAGAAACCCTGCGGGGATCGCTGAGTGGCGTCATCATACGGATTCTTGAGGATGGGCGCGTGTCATGGAAACCCGACACCTCAAACAACGAATTCATCGGCCTACCGGAGAGCCTTCGAAAAATAAAAACGGATTGGGGAGAGAATTAACAAACTGGGAAAATTGATTCGGCATATGACTGCCTCTGAGCCATTCCGTTAATTCTGTAAATTCTGTCTAAATCTTCTCTCCAGCATCAACCCAACGTCCGTGCTCGCGGATCAGATCAATCAATCGGTCAACGGCTTCGCCTTGTGGGATGTTGAACTTCACGGGCGTCTTGCCGACGTAGAGATTGATTTTTCCTGGTGCGCCGCCGACGTAACCAAAGTCAGCATCGGCCATTTCGCCCGGACCATTTACAATACAACCCATGATCGCGATTTTTACCCCCTTGAGATGTGAGGTCGCAGCTTTGATGAGGGCGGTTGTTTCCTGAAGATTGAAAAGTGTGCGGCCGCAGCTGGGACACGCCACGTAATCGGTTTTAAAAATTCGGACGCCGGCGGCTTGAAGAATATTGTAGGCGATCCGCAGAGACTGACCTGGAGCTTCTTCCCCTTGGATGAGAACTGCGTCGCCGATGCCATCGCAAAGCAACGAGCCAACATTTGTCGCGGCATTGAGGAGTGTATGAAGAAAATCTGTGGATGCACCGTTGCCAAAGACGTCTTTCAACAAAATCGGGTGCCGCCCATCAAGCTTCGATGCAAGCAGGCGGAAAGCGGCAATGACAGGCAGCTCGCAGGAATCGGGGATCGTTACCAAAAGCGGTTCGGAGGAGGCATTCGCTCGGGCGATAGCGGCTTCATCACGCGGGTCGATTTCAATAATGCCTGCCTGTTCGTAAATGATTTCAGGCTGATAGTCCCCAAGAGCGGAAATTTTATGGGCAATTTTGTCATGCGTCGATTGACGGACAACAACGCGCACGAGTTCTGTGCCTCCAGTGGGAATCCCACACGGAGAAAGAATCTGACTGGCACGGCGACTGTAGGTGAAGGGATCGAACGGCCATTGTCCAACCTCTGGCGATGGCGCTCTGTTTTTTGCAATAGCGGCCAACGCGCGAGCGACTGGAATTTCATGAACCGAGTCTTCCGTCAAAGATACACGAATCGTATCCCCGATGCCGTCGGCAAGCAGACTCCCAATGCCAATCGCGCTCTTGATGCGACCATCTTCACTATCGCCCGCTTCCGTTACACCCAAGTGGATCGGGTAATTCCAAGTCTCCGGCGAACGATTCTCCTTAGCAGCCGCCAAGATTTCAGATGCATCCAGCTCATCGAGACGCGCAACAAGCAGGCGGTAGGCTTGAATCATGACCTTTGGATTCGACGCCTTCATCGAAAAGACAAAGTCCTGATAATCCATTTCGCGAGCGAGTTGGGCAAATTCCAGCGCGCTTTCAACCATTCCCAGCGGAGTGTCGCCGTGGCGGTTCATGATGCGGTCGCTCAGGCTTCCATGATTTGTTCCAATCCGCATCGCAATGCCGCGTTCTCTGCAAAGTCGGACCAATGGAGCGAACTTCTCGCGTATGCGGCCAATCTCCGCCTCGTATTCCTCATCCGTGTATTCACGGACTTGAAATTTTTTGGAGTCGGCAAAGTTGCCAGGGTTGATGCGCACCTTGTCAACCCAGCGAGCGGCTTCCATGGCGGCTTCTGGCTTGAAATGGATATCGGCGACAAGCGGCACGGTGCAACCTGCTTTCAACAATGCGGAGCGAATATGCTCGAGATTCCGCGCGTCTTTGACAGTAGGAGCGGTAATCCGCACGATCTCACAACCAACCTCCACCAACCCTAACGTCTCCATCACGCAGGCGGCGGTATCCATCGTGTCGCTGGTGAGCATCGACTGAATGCGAATTGGGTTCGCTCCGCCGATCGCTGTCTCTCCGCTTCGAACCTGGCGGGTCGGGCGGCGTGCCGGATAACTACGAAACTCAGGCGGCATGGTTTATTTGGAATCTTGAACGATTGGGGCTTTGGATGCCACCAGATCACCCACATCGTAAAAGGTAAGATAAAGCATGAAGCCGATGAGCAGAATGGCGCATGCGGTTTGGATGACTTCCAGAACGCGAACGCTGATTGGCTTCCGGCGAATCGCTTCAACAATCGCGAGGGTTATATGGCCGCCATCGAGAACTGGGAACGGCAGCAGATTCATTAAGGCCAGGTTGACATTGATCAGCACACTAAAGGCCAGCGCAATGCGCCATCCATTTTCCGCCTCAAAAATCTGGTAATACAAACGCATGATGCCGACCGGCCCGCTGAAGTGGGCTGCTTTGACATCCGAGCGCGGCGAGATAAGGGCGCCAACCATTCGGAAAATGCTCGTGGCCGCATCCTTCACTTGCGTTAGGGGATCTGGATGAATCAGAACGGAGCGTCCCCATTCGATGCCGAAATTTACGGGCTTGGCATCAGCGGTTGCCGCAGGAAGCGGCAGGGTAACAACCAAGGCTTGGCCATCGCGCTCCACGCCCATCGTGATATCGTTGCCGCGATTCCCGTCAATAAACGGCCCGATCTCATCGAGATTAAAAATTGGCGCGCCGTTAATTTCGGTAATCAGGTCGCCAGCTTTGAGGCCCGCCTTGTCAGCCAGACTGCCGTGCACCACAAATCCAATTCCCGGGACGATGCGCGGCCCGATCTGAACTTCACGCAAAGCAGGACGCCGCCAACTCGAGGTCTCGGGCTTTTTCCAACTGCAATCGATCGTCATTTCCTGACCTTCGCGCAATACCGAGAATGGGATCGTCTCCCCCTCGCTGCGCACGATCCGCCATTTGACGCTGTCCGTGCCGCTGACAAAGTTTTTCACCGGCTTGCCGTCCACCGCGAGGATCCTGTCTCCCTGGCGCAAGCCTGCAACCTGCGCGGGCCCGCCGTCTTTGACATATCCAATAACGGGAGAATCAAATTCGCTCTGAGGTTTACCAACACCCCAAACCACACATGCCATGACAAAAGCGAGTCCGAAGCTGAACAAGGGACCAGCAGCAGCGACGATGATTTTATCGAGTGGCTTCACGGGCGGCAGTTGCTCGCGCGGGCTCTCCGTGTCTCCCTCGATCGCCTCCATGGGCGCGAGTTGCGGGATCGCTACAAAGCCGCCTGCAGGAATTGAGCCGAGTCGGTATTCGACACCTCCAATTTTTTTACTCCAGATCGGCTTCCCAAACCAAATCGCGAACTTCTCCACCACCAAGCCCCTCCAACGCGCCGCCAAAAAGTGACCCAACTCGTGCACGACAATGAGCAGGTTGAAAATCAGAACCACTTCGAGGCAAATGAAGATAAATTTCAAAAAGTCAAAAACCATAGATTGCCAGTGACAATCACCTGCTCAGCGAAAAAATCAATCAGTTAGCGACAATGCCAAGCGTCGGGCGATGCCGTCCGTTTCGATGATTGTCTCCAAATCGGGATCTTCGGCGTGTGGACAGGTTTTAAGAACCTCCGCCACCGTCTTCCAAATTCCAAGAAATGGGATTTTTCCCGCGAGAAAGGCATCGACCGACACTTCGTTCGCGGCATTGAGCACAGCTGGCCTCGTGCCGCCGAGCGTTCCCGCCTCCTGCGCCAAGTCGAGTGCTGGGAAGTCGCTCCGCCGTGGTGCTTCAAAATCCAATCGGCCAAGTTCCGCAAAATCCAATGGCCTCATCGAATTCGCCACACGATCCGGCCATGTCACGGCAAACTGGATCGGTAGGCACATGTCGGAATGGCTGAGTTGAGCGAGAACCGAACGATCCACAAATTCCACCATCGAATGCACAATGCTCTGCGGATGAATGATGACATCGACGCGATCCATGCCGATGTCAAACAGCCAACGCGCCTCAATCATCTCAAGCGCCTTATTGAACAAGGTCGCCGAATCCACCGTGATTTTGCGCCCCATATTCCAAGTCGGATGACGCAGCGCCATCTCGGGGGTAACATTCTTGAGTTCGTCTGTCGGCGTTTTGCGAAATGGTCCGCCGGAGCACGTTAAAATCAAACGCCGCACGCTGGAGGGATCGCGGCCATCCAGGCATTGGAAAATCGCGTTATGCTCGCTGTCGACAGGCAGGATTTTGACGCCACGGCGCCGAGCGGCTTCCATGACGATACCGCCAGCCATCACCAAGATTTCCTTGCTTGCCACCGCCAGATCTTTTCCGGCCTCAATTGCGGCTAAAGCAGGTCTCAGCCCAGCTGTTCCGACTATGGCAATCAAAACCAAATCAGCTTCCGGCAACGTCGCGAGCTCCACAAGCCGCTCGACGCCCAGTTCTCCGCTGGAAAGGATGGTTTTAGCCTCTGAAAATTCTTTCGCCGCTTGCGAGAGTATCTCCGCATTTTGGTGAGCCGAAAGCCCCACAACCCGCATGCGATCGGGGATTTCGCGCGCCACCTTCAAGGCGCTTTGGCCGATCGATCCCGTGGCTCCTAGAATGACAACATTCCGCATTCTCATCCGATACCGAGAACAAACCGCAGATAGAAAAACAGGAGCGGTGCGGTGAAGAGAATGCTGTCGATCAGATCCAGCGTCCCTCCAATGCCAGGAAGAATCGCGCTGGAATCCTTGGTGTGAGCGCCTCGTTTGACGATGGATTCCGCCAAATCACCGATCACTGCAGCAAACCCCAGCACAAGACCGAGGATGGTTAAATCGACGAAGCGAAACGCCGGCAATTTTCCAACTAACAATGCGTTCATTCCGTAACTGCACATCAGCGAAGAGAACAAGGCCCCAAAAAATCCCTCCCACGTTTTTTTCGGGCTAATATGCGGAGCGAACGGTTTTTTCCCGAAAAGACTGCCGAAAACATACGCCCCCATGTCGCTGAATTTCGTCACCGCCACAAGATAGAGCACGTAATACTGGCCCGTCGTTCCTCCATCCGGCAAACGCGGCATTAGGTAAATGATTTTTGTAAGAAAACTGAACAGCCACGGAATGTAGAGAAGGCCAAAAACCGTGTAGCTCATCGCCCGGAGAGGATCATTCTCAGCTCCTCGGAACATCTGCCGAGCGAAAATAGTCATGAGAAACAGAACTAAAACGAGCAACTCGAAGTCATGGATATTTACTGGCCCTTGCGAGCGAACGATAAAAAAACACCCGCCCACCAGCACGGCCCCGCAAATCAAGCCGGTAAGGGTGAAGACCCGGATGCCATCGCCCTCAAGCATCTTGTAGTATTCCCAGAGCCCCAGCATCGCCATAAATGCCAGCAGACCGAAAAATCCATACTCATAACCTGCAAACACGGTTGAAAGCATGAGCGCCCAGAGCACCAATGTGCTCCCAAGCCGTAGAAAAAATGTCATTCGATTTTGAGTCATGAATTCATGGCGGCGCATTTGGCCAAGCCACTCCATGTAATAAACGCCAAACAGCCGAAGGTCACGGAGATAAGCGGACCAACTCAGGGTTTCCTTGCAAATAAGCCACTTCACTGGGCGATCACCCCATTGAGACCCTGACTAAAAAAGCGTTCGTTGCGGGTGGTTGATGGTGGAATGCAAACCGCATTTCCCGGACCTCGCATGACGCCAGTCCGGTGGTGGCCAGTGCGGACAAGAGAATACACCGGATTATTTAAAATCATAATGAATACACTCATCCGTTGGAACCCATTGAGGGAATTTGAAACCATGCATAACCGCATGAATAACTTCTTCGGAAAGCCGCTGCTTCCGGCATTAAGCGGGGAAAATCTGAATATCTCAGATTGGACTCCGCTCGTCGATGTCGAGGAAAGCGACAAGGAATTCACCATCAAGGCCGAGTTGCCTGAGGTGAAGAAGGAGGATGTGAAAGTCCAGCTCGAGAACGGCTCGATTCGCATCTCTGGCGAACGCAGGATGGAGAAGGAGGAGTCTGGCCATCGCTGGCATCGCATCGAGCGAAATTATGGAGCGTTTGAGAGAACCTTTACGCTCCCCGAAGAGACCCAGCGATCCGAGGTCAAAGCCGAGTTTAAGGACGGTCTCCTTAGAGTGCATCTCCCAAAAGGAGAAAGTGCCAAAACCAAGGCACTGGAAATACCCGTAAGCTAAGGAGGGCGTCCTCGTGCGTGCCCGCGAAGGGCACGCACGTTCAACCCCTCCCGCGCACGACTGCCATGGATGACATCCTCGAAACATTCCGGGGCTATTACAAAAAACCGGCCGTCCGCTCGCGGATTCTCGAATTTCTGGGAGGCAACACGCCGGGAAGCACAACCTGCGAATACATTACAGCCGATGGAGTCACCCATGCCGTGCGCCGCCCTGAACTTCCCCAAGAACTCTTCTCACGCCTTGATGATGGCTTGGACATCTGCCGCTCGCTCTGGGACAGGGAATCTCTGATTGCCCATCTGGACGTCGAGTATGTGAACTTTGATTTTGCTGCAGAACCTTATCTCGACCCTGCACGAACTTTTAAACTCCAGGAGCCTGTAGCCGAGGCCATCGAACGCATTTTGGCCCACTATGGGATTCACGCGCTCCATGTGCTCAGCGGACGCGGACACCACTTCGCTTGGCAGATCAAGCGCTCGTCGGATGTTTTTAAAAAACTGTGCGACATCGGAATCAAGGCGGCCATGGATGACTCCGTCCAGGTCCGCCTTCGCAATGGCTACGACTCTCCGCAGATCACACATGCGTTTGCGGGATTGGGACTGCTGATGGAGTTTCTTGGCCGTTTGGTCATCGACCTTGCGTCTTCGCAATGCGCGATCCCCATTGAACTCACCGCCGTCGAAGTCGATCCCTCGCAGCGCGGACGGGAGATGATTTCCATTGATATCTCGGAATACGGCGACCCGCTTCCAACGCGCACGGTGAGGGTCCCATTCAGCGCCTACCTCAAGCCCTGGCAACAACTCCACGCCGTCGGAAAAAATAACATCAGCAAAATTGGACCGATAATTTTTATCCCGCTCAATGACATCGATACCCGGCGAGGGCTTGTTGTCATGCGGGATCCCGAGCTGGCAGCGCAATTGGCCGAACGAACATCCGCTCAAATTCCGGATCAGACCGAGGGCAGCGCAAATCTGCTTAACCACTATATGAATTCACCACTCCGGCGCTTCCATGACTATTTTTACGCCGAAACCCACGAACCTCCATCTCGCTGGACGCTAAGCTATGATCGAACGCGACTCGATGAGCTTCCCGAAGCCGCACGAAACGCCCTGCTTTTTCCAAACGACCTTCTTCTCCGCCCTTGCAACATGCGAAACGTCACGGAGGCACTCATGAAAAAAGGCTGGCATCCCCGCCACATTGCAGGACTCATCCGATCCAAGTTTGAACGCGATTATGGCTGGGGAAATCAATGGATCGACTACTCGCCAGCCATGCGTGCCGACCTGTATGCCCGCATTTTTTCAGGAAGACACGTAAGCATTTCCGAATCCGCCGGAGAAATTCGCGCCGCAGATCTGCATAACCACGCAGAGCCCTGGAGCGACCAGCACCTTGGCCTCCCGCCAAGCGAGTCCCTTGTTCCCGCAGGAGGAAGACTATGACAAATTGGCCAATCGGATTGTCCACGGGCTGCTTTTACAAAACCAATATTCTGGATTGTCTGGAAACCATTAGGAAAAGCGGCTTCTGCCTCATCGAAGTTGTTTTTTCGCCTGAGCATTTGAATTACAAAGACCTCAATGCCGTGCGCGAAGCCTCTCTACGCATTGATCAACTGGGCATGGAAGCCTATTCCTTTCATGCTCCCTTTGCGAGTAACATCGATATTTCCTCCACCGATCTTGCATCACGCGAATACGCGCTCGACGAAATCCTTCTGGCCGTCGAAGCCGCAGCCATCCTCGGCGTGCACTACTTCGTCATTCATCCCGGTCCTGAAAATGCCGACATCCCCTCGCGCGAGGAACGACTGGCCCGCATTGAAAATGTGGTGTCCGTTCTGAACCGCGTTGCCCTCCGGTGCAGCGAATTGGGCATCCGGTGCGTTTTGGAAAACAAACTTCCGCACCTGCTCTTCGGAAACTCAGGCGACATCATGTGGATTCTCAGTGCGCTCGAAACCACGCAAGTCGGAGCCTGCCTCGACACCGGCCACGCCTTCCTCTCCGGCGACCTTTACCAACTCGTCTACAAGCTCGCCCCCTATCTGCGAATGCTCCACGTTCACGATAATAAAGGGCATGGTGACGACCACAGCCCACCCGGCGAAGGCCGCATCGACTGGGGCGCCTTCATGAAAGAACTCGTCCAGATCGAATTTCACGGCCCCTTCATTCTTGAAATTGCCGGCGGTCAAGACCCAGAAACCATCATGGCCCGGGCCCGCAAAGGCCGTTCTTTCCTCCGCAAACACGCCCGCCGCCTCGCCCTCGAAATGTCCACTCCCATCCCCCACCGCTAAGCTCGTTCAATTTATTTGTCCGATCGGACAAATAAATTGGATAAATATTATTACAAGTTACTTACGATTTTATTTTGGAGGAGTTTTTTGCGAAATTCTTTAAAACTTTTAGCCGATGATCCCATGCAGCACATCCGCTGTAGTGACGTGGCAATAAAGCCCGAGGCAAAAATGGGTCCCAGTGTAAAATATTCCTCCACAAATTCATCTCTTCCACTGCCCAACTATTAAAGTCCTCAGCAGAAAATCCCGAGCGCGGAATTTTTTTCAAACACTCGGCATGTTTTTTATAAAGCCTTTCGATCCGAGAAAAATCCCAAGCGCTTGTAACAATCTCCTCGTTCGAAGCGCCATCTTTAAAAACGCCTTCTATCACGGCAATCCCTTTAAGGCTTTTCAATTTCATTCCGCCGCCAAGCAATTCTTTTCCGAGGGCATGAGGCGTAATCCACAAACTACGTTGAAGACATCCAAAATTATTCTGGCGAAGGGTCTGCCTTAATTCCCGTCGTAACTTTCTTTCAGACTCCGGCAGATCAAAGGAAAATACACGCCACTTTCCATCCCATGGAGAATCCCAAAGAACAGGAGGTTCAACCCCGCCCAACGCCAAAATACGTCCACTCTCGGTGAGATTGATAACCCGACGGCCCAGATTGTCATCAATATCCACATATCCCGAGGCTTCGAGTTGCTGAACTCTTTTCAGCAAACCCTTGCGCCAAGCCCAACCTTCAAAGGACTCATCCAAACCTTGCAGCGATGATCTGCCCATCACGCCGAATCCCCACATCAGCGTGTAAAGGAACAATTCTGTTTTGGGCTTCATTTTTGTTTGCTTATCATACTTTCCAACAGTGTCATCCAATTTTTTTGTCCGATCGGACAAAAAAATATCCTGAACAGCAATTCGAGAAATGGCGGTATCCGAGGGGCTTGAGGGATCCCTCGCTATTTGAGCTTTTGGATTTTTTGGTGGAGGGAAGTCTGGGCGCTAGAGATTTCAGCGAGGAGTTGCTCGGCGGAAAGGCTTTCACAGCCGAAGGCTTCAACCGTTGTGCGCTCCATGCGGTCGTTGGTGGCGACAAACACGGTGTAACCCGATGCGTATTTTGCAGCAAGGCGCTCGATGAGGGAATCGGCGGATTGTCCAGACTTCGAATAAAAAACCGCGATACCATGCGGCGCGCCATCGCTCGAGGCTTTTACGCCTTTTCCATCAAAGACAACGGCGACCGTCCAACCGGTAGCATCCTGGAGGCCGGTGAGCATACGAACCAGACTTTCGCGGGCGGCGGCGGTGTTGCGCTGATGTTGGGACGCAAGTTCCGGCCAGGCGAAAATCATGCTGTGCCCATCAACAATGAGAATTTTTTGCTTCATCGCGGCGCCGCATTGGCACTGCCTTCAGGAAGAATCTGACGGCCGAGACGATCGATTCCATCACGCGCAATCTGGCTGGAAGGATAGTTTTTCCGAGCTTTCAAATACCACGCGAGCGAGGAGCCAGGCTGGTTCCTTTTCTCGAGATCCTGAGCTCGATTCAGGGTTTTTACAAAATCCGCTGCCTGCGTTGTGAGGTCAGCGCGCAGTTGGTTGAGTTTGTTGTCATCAGGAAATTTCTTGTAAGCCTCCTCCGCGCTCTCCCACGCTCCTGCACTGTCCCCACGTTTTGAAATCTCCTGCGCTTTCAGAATCGCAGCTTCAACCGCTGTCATCTTCTCGAGAACTTCCGTGAGTTGCTTTTGTTTTTCGGGATACATCGCCGCCGCTGCAATAAATCGAAGTTTATCATCAAAAATCCTGCGATAATTTTTCTGGCTCAGGAGCTGGTCGAAATCATTCATCGCCTGTTGCTGGATGTCGGATTGATCCAAAATCGTATTTCCCGCGCTGGCGAGCGCTGGATTGCGAGGCCAAATCTCAGCAGCGGATCGGAGTTCCTTTTCCATAGCTGCCTTGTTGCCGGATACAGCTGCGTTACGGGCTTTGGCGAGATGCATGGCACTGACGGTCTTTGCCGTCTCAATCTTCGCCAATGGTTTGCTGGAATCAAAATCCTTGGCCACCTCTTGGATTTGGTCGACGAGTTTTTCGGCGCGAGTCAGATCATTGACTTCGAGAGCAGCAAGAAGCTCGTTGGTTTTCTGTGTGTAGTCCAATGCTCGACGTTTATCATCGCGGGTGAGCAGGCGAACTTTGGGCATGAACTCGCCCATAGCAAAAGTTTCAGCAAGTCGTTCGGTTGCACTTTTGAGCTCCCCTTTTTCTAAAAGAAATTTGTAGGCCTCAACCCCTTCGTTCACATCCCGTATCGCTTCGTTGGCCAAAGCATCCAGTTGACTGAGCGAATTGATCAGTTTGCTAATGCTCTGCGCCCCAGAGGCAGCGCCACCAGCAAGACTTTCGACACTTAAATTGTCCACGCCAAGTTTTGCTCCCCTTGCAGAAAAAGAATTTCCGGCCCGCTGACGGGCGTTGCCATTGTAGACATTGACTTGCGTTCCATTTCCTCCCGCGCCTGCTCCACCGCCAGCGTCATTATCAATGATGCCCTCGGAGGCGGAAACCCTTGGATCAAATTCTGCGTTGATCTTCGCCTGACCGGCATCTTTGTAAGTCGGCATCGAGTTCACCATCTTTTTATAAACATCGATCGAGTTATCTCCATCCGTGTAGAGAGCCCGATAGAATCGGTTCGCGATAATCACATGTTCAAAGCGGCGGGTTGCGAACCACTGCATGATGAGGCTCTGCATTTGCCCTTTGGTCTCTATTTCCAGCGCAGCGATTCTCAACTTGTTGTTTTGAATGGTCTGCCCCACATCTGCCAATTGGCGCTTGGTTGTTGCCATCCGAGCATCGCGTTCGATTTTTTGATTTTCCTGCAAAACAGCGGAATCCTTCTGATTTGTTGAAATCGAGAGCGTGGAGGTTTTAGCTGCCATTTGATTGTTCCACTCAGCTGAAGAAAGCTGCTTCTCGAGCAGAACATTTTCGCGCTTGAATTGCTCGATGGTTGCGAGTTTGGAGCGCGACGAATGAATGAGGTCCGCCAGCGTTCGACAGAGGTTAGCATCATCCTGATATTCCGAAGCCTTGCTCAGCAACGCAAATGCCGCCTCCTGATTTTGTTTATTGGCCTTGCCGGGTGACAACAAATCCATGATGCGATCAATCGTCTGGCGGTAGATCAGATCAGCCTGAGAAGTCGCTTCCGGCGCGTTGAGATATTTCTCAAACCGCATTCTGAAAACGCGGTTGTTATTAATGTTCCAGAGCTTGCCATCGTAGCTCATGATTTCACTCCCAGGGTCAAATGCCGGGATATCACGACCAATAAAGCCTTCATTGGCTTGAGGTGGTCGCGCTCCACCAGTGGCTGCTTTGGAATCACCGATGCCCTGTGGCGCATTTTGACAAATGGCAGCCAATGGAACGAGGCAGACGCTGAAAATTGTCAGGAAAAAAAGTCTCATGATTTGCTGATCTTCTTGGTCTTGAGAATGCCCTTTTCATTGACCTCCACAACAAACTCAAGCTTCTGCTGTTTTTGAATGTTCATGCCGCTGAAATCCGGCGTCACCAGCACGGGAAGTATTTCGCTATCTACCTCGATGGCAATCAATCGCCCGGAATCCGGCGACCAGGACAACGATTCCGAGACCGTGCCCTTTATTTTATAAATATTTCCTCGGAGGCTGTTCGCATTTTCCAGATAAGCGGAGACATCGAGCGATTGTAGCGTGCGGGACAAACCCGAATCCGAACCTGTGAAAACCAAGGCCCCAATCACTATGACTCCGAGAAAAACCGCAAAACCAATGATCCACTGAGGAGAAATGGAGGACTTTCGTTTTCTTGCCATAGTTTTTTGTAAGGCCAGATCGTAACGGCATCAAGAATTGTCCTCCTTCTTGCCGAAATGAAAGTTCTACAGCAAAATAGCCTGAACCCATGCTGAACTTTCTCATCCGCCGTTTGCTAATCAGCGTTCTGCTGCTTTTCTGCATCAGCTTGGTTTCTTTTTTCATGGTGACGCTTGCTCCGGGCAGTCCGTATCCCTGGGGCGAGTTGAATCCAAAAATCACACCGCAGGTGCGCGAGATGTTTCGTAAAAAATTCCACCTCGACCGACCGCTTCATGAGCAATACGTGCTCAACATGCGTGACCTCTTCAGCGGGGAACTGCGGAGCATCAAAGACGACCGTCCCGTTCTGAATCGCATTGTGGAACGACTGCCCGCGACAGTGCTGCTCAACATTGCCGCGATCACCCTCTCGCTTACATTTGGCCTTCTTCTGGGCGTTTTCTGTTCGCGTTATGCCGGGCGATGGCCAGACACCGCCGTTTCGTTTGGTGTCTTCATTTTTATTGCGGTTCCGACATTCTGGATTGCGAATCTGGCCCTCATCGGCCTCGTCAAATTTGCAGGCGTTCCAGTGTTGGGAACCCAATCCTACGGCATCGATTTTCCGAGCATTACCGCCCAATGGCTTGATCAAATCTGGCACATCGCTCTCCCAGCAACGATTCTCGCACTTGGGGGAATTGCCGTTCAATCCCGCTACATCCGGGCGAGCATGCTGGAAACATTACAAGAAGGCTATATCCGCACCGCTCGAGCCAAGGGGCTCGATGAAGACACGATTTTTTACAAACACGCATTAAGAAATTCCATACGACCACTGATTACCGGCATTGGAGGATTGTTGCCCGCGCTCATCGGTGGATCAGTCATCGTCGAAACAATCTTTGCGTATCCGGGGATGGGCCGACTGGGATATGAAGCCGTTTTAGAAAGGGACTACCCAACCCTTGTAGCTCTTAATTTCATCGTCGCCGGACTTGTCCTTGCAGGCAATCTCGTCTCCGACCTGCTCTACGCCGTGGTCGATCCCCGCGTGAGGTTGGAGTAGAGGGCTTTTCTACTCGCCTTCCTTCTCGGCTCCGCCTTCGCCTTTTTCCAGCCGCTGTAAAAGCTGGCTCATGTCCTCGACTTCATCCCACACCGCCGCGCTCACATAAATCGGAGCTTTTTGGAGAGCGGCCATCGCCATGCAGTCACTCGAACGCGCATCGATTTCAATGATCTTGCGCTGCTGCAATTCATTCTCTGCCGAGATGATGAGCCGACCAAAATAGACCCCGCTTTTGAAATCATTGATGATGACGCGCTCGACCTTGCCGCCGAGGGCTGTGAGCACGTTGGAAAGAAGGTCATGAGTCAGAGGACGCTCTTTTTCAGCCTCATTGAGGTAAAGTCCAATCGCCGCGCCGATCGTCTGATCGATGTAGATCGTAAAAACTTTCTCTTCATTTCCAAGAAACACGGCCGTGCCAGCGTTTGTAGGAATAAGAGCGCGGATTTTTACCTCAGTGACTGAATTTTTCACGGCTTCAAACTACCATTTGAGGCGGAGGGCGCAAGTGGGGTGGATGTCCCCCGAGAGCGAGCAAATCTGGGCACCGCAATAACGGCAGCGGCAGCGGCAAAAATTAAAACATCCCGACCGATGGCCGCTAACATCCGTGCGGCAGAAGGTGCTTCATCTTCCCCGAAACATCCGCAACTCACGATCACGCCATTGAGCAGTGCCCAGGTCAGAACTCCGATAAAAACAATGCACAATCCTGTCATCAGCGCGGCACCAGCCTCATAAATCCGAGGAAGCAAAATCAGCAATCCAGCCAATATTTCTATCCCTGCCAGCATGTAGGCCAGAGGTCCCGTCCAGCCAATGGGAATGAATGTGAACGGTATCAAAGCGACCGCGAAGGCCTGCCCGGCGCCGGCTTTTACGAGTCCCGCATAAAGAAAAATGCCGCCGAGAATCAGCCGCAAAATGAGAACCAGCGCTGACATTATTTAACTGCCTCCAATGCGCGGAGGGTGAACCACGCTGCCGAAATGTTATGCACTCGAAAAATTGCCGCTCCGCGTAACGCACCTGCCACAATGCAGGCAACCGTGCCCGGATCACGCTCCACAGGCGCTTTGATATCCAGCACATGGCCGATGACACTTTTGCGAGACACGGGAAGAAGCACAGGAAACCCGAGCGCCGTAAGGGCATCGAGATCGCGATAGATTTGCAGATTGTCATCCTTCTGCTTTGCGAAATCGATGCCTGGATCAAAAATGATGCGATCTCTCGGAACGCCAGCACGCATGGCCATGTTTGTTTTGATCTGAAAAAATTCCACCAACTCGCTCAGAACGTCAGGGTAGGTTACATGCTTATGGGGAATTTTCGGTTCCCCTTTGGAATGCATGATCAGCAGTGCCGCGCCGATCCTTGCGCAGTAGCGGGCATTCGTGTCATCGGGCAGCGCGCTCATGTCATTGAGGATATCAAAACCAGCTGACAAACAGCCTTCCACGACACCTGAACGCCAAGTATTGAGTGAGAGCAACGGCGGAAAAACCTGATTCTCACTGCGCGGGCGGGCCGACTGCATAATGGCGTCAAATTTTTCCAAAAAAGGCCTCACGCGCTGCAGCTCCTCCGCCTCCGTCACCGCCTCCCGATTGGTGCGCGCGCTTTCACCACCCACATCAATAATATCTGCGCCCTCCGCCACCATCTCCACAGCGCGTTGCAGCGCCCAGTCAACATCGAGACGACCATCACCAGCGAACGAATCGTTGTTGATATTCAAGATGCCCATGATCAGCGGAGCGGCTTTTAATCGGATTCGGCGGTCACGCGCGGCGAGTTCGCCCGAAAAGTCCACGATGTTCTCCTTGTCTCCGGCAGGATTCTTCTCCAGCTTGGAATCCAATTGAGAGAGCATGGGTTTCATCGAAACGGTTTTTGAAAAGTTAAGACGGCATCCCAAACGGATTGTTTTTCCGGATGGTGAGTTGCCCCGTGTCATACGGGCAGCTGAGATTTTTTACCAGCGGCAACTTGGCGTTCCTATTCTTCTCGGGCGCCGCGACGTCATTAAACAAATTGCCTCCGAGGAAAATATCCGCCTCGACCGCGTGGGCATCATCGATCCTGCCAATTCCACCGAGTTGCCCATTTTTTGCCAACGCCTGGAACGCATCGAGCGTTACCGCAAGGTGGAGCTCAAAGACAGCCGCGAGATCATGTCCAAACCGAATTATTTCGGGGCAATGATGATCCAATATAGCATGGCTGATGCAATGGTGGGAGGTGCCAGCAGCACCGGGGGAGCGATATTGCGGCCCGTGCTTTTGCTGGTGAAGCCACTGCCTCACGCCGATGTCATTTCTTCGTGCACGATTGTTGAATTGCAAAACACGGCTTTCGGTGACGGTGGCGTCCTTTTCTTTGCTGACACAGGTGTGGTTCCAGATCCCACCATGCAACAGCTGGCCACCATTGGCGTCCAAACCGGTTTGCTGGCCCGTCAGGTTTTCGGACATCGTCCGCGCGTGGCCATGCTCAGCTTTTCCACAAAGGGCAGCACACGCACCGCAGCCACCCAAAAAATTGCAGGAGCCGTCGAATTAGCACGGCACATTGCGGAGAAGGTCAATGCCGATATGTCCATCGATGGCGAAATGCAGGCCGACGCGGCCCTCGTTCCCGCTCTGGCGGAGATCAAGATGGCGGACAGTCCAGTTGGAGGAAAAGCCAACGTTCTTGTTTTTCCTGACCTCAACAGCGGCAATATCGCAATGAAGTTGGTGCAGATTCTTGGTGGAGCTAACACGTATGGGCAGATTTTTACTGGCCTGAGCCGCCCCGTTGCGGATATACCACGCGGCGCATCACCGGACAACATCGCAATCGTTGCCGCTCTGGTTGGACTTCAGGCCATCGAATACCGGAGCCTTTATCCCGCAGACAATCATAGCGAGTAACTGAGTGAACACCGTCACTCCCCGCATTTTTATTGCTGCCACGGAACAAGACACCGGCAAAACAACAACGTCCCTCGGTCTCTACGCCGCACTGCGAAAGCAATTCAACCGCATCGGCTACATCAAACCTGTGGGCCAGCGGTTTCAGGAAATCGACGGCAAGCACATCGACGAAGACAGCTTGCTGATTCACTCCACTTATCAAACACAGATCCCAATCGAGGACATGAGCCCGATCGCGGTGGAACCGAATTTCACCAAACGCTACATCAAAGAAGCGAACCACGATGTCCTTGTCCGCCGCATCCAAAAAGCCTTGGATCGCTGTTGCTGGGAAAAGGACTTCGCCATCATTGAAGGCACCGGCCACGCAGGTGTCGGCTCTGTTTTTGATCTCTCCAATGCCGCTGTCGCCCGCATTCTTCAAAGCAAGGTGCTTCTTGTGGCACCGGGAGGAATTGGCCGACCGATCGATGAGGCGGCCCTCAACAAAGCCCTCTTTGATCGTGAAGGCGTCGAGGTTGTTGGCGTGGTTATGAACAAGGTGCTGGAAGAGAAAGCGGACTCCATTGCGGAGTTGGCTCGGCGTGGGTTTGAGCGTGTCGGACTCGAGCTTCTCGGCGTCATGCCGATGCAAAAAAAACTCACCGAACCCTCTCTCGCCCAAGTCGCCGATTCGATCCGGGGAACATTTCTTTGCAACCTGCCTCAGGCACGAAATCTCGCTGCCCATGTCGTGATCGGCGCGATGAGTTCGGCGAATCTGATTCGTAACATTGAACCTGGAACATTGCTCATCGCACCGGGCGACCGCGAGGACATCGTTCTCGCAGCCATTGCACAGGCCGAACTCGGGCAGCGATCCCCGCTGGCCGGCCTGGTTCTTTCAGACGGCCTGAAGCCACACGCCCATCTACTGGAATTGCTCGAAAAAACAAACTTGCCCGTGGTTTTCTCTCCCATGGAAAGCTACACGATTACGCAACGCATCCATTCTCTGACGATCAAGATTGAGCCCCGCGACACAGAAAAAATCGAACGCATCCAAGATCTCATTGCGCGTCATATAAACATTCCCCGACTACTCGAAAAAATCGGTCTCGGAGGTCATGTCACATTTTAGGCGGCCATGGAATGGACATTTCCTATGAGCAAATCGCTGGAGAGAAATTTTGTAACCATCGAATCCTTGAATGAAGAAAGCTGTTAGTTAGTTATCGGGCCATGAATCCAGCCATCGCGGAATTTATTGGAATGACGCTGCTCATCATTTTGGGCAACGGTGTTGTAGCCACTGTCCTGCTCAACCGCAGCAAAGGCCAGAACTCCGGTTGGCTCGTCATTACGACAGGCTGGGCCATGGCGGTGTTCGTTGCTGTTTTTTCTGTGGCGCGCGTAAGTGGAGCTCACCTGAATCCCGCTGTTTCTCTTGCGATGGCCATCGCAGGAAATCTCCCTTGGGCAATGCTGCCGGGCTACATCGCAGGACAAATGCTGGGCGCAATCTTTGGAGCGGCCATCGTCTGGATCGCATTTCTGCCGCACTGGAAAATTACAGAAGATCGCACAACCAAACTCGCCGTCTTTTGCAATTCCCCAGCGATTCGCCATGTGCCGGCCAACCTCACTTGCGAAATCATCGGCACATTTGTCCTCGTGTTTGCAATTTTTTGCATGAAGAGCGCAACCGGTTCTTCTCACACCGCGTCTGTGTTTTCGATTGATCTGGGAGCGCTTGGCGCATTGCCTGTGGCTTTCCTCGTGTGGAGTGTGGGCATGTCTCTCGGCGGACCCACAGGTTATGCTATCAACCCCGCCCGCGATCTCGGACCGCGCATCGCTCATGCACTCTTGCCGATTGCAGGAAAAGGCGGGAATGACTGGTCGTATGCTTGGATACCGGTGGTTGGGCCTTTGATTGGCGGAGCGCTGGCAGCTTTTGTTTATATGGCTCTCGGGCGGTTTTAAGATTTTTCCACCGAAGCTGCGCTTTTATTCGAGCGAGAGGATCATGACATCGCCGTTGTTTTGACCGATAGCCAAAAGCGGACGCTTGGGATGCCATGCGAGGGCGCTGATGCCCGCATCCAGACGAGCGCGCTTGCGACGAAACTGACCGGTTTCAAAGGTGATTACCAACAATGCCCCGGAATCATCGCCGGAAGCGAGTTGGCCACTCACAGTTGAAAATGCAACGGCGGTAACATCGAGATCATGGCCATCGATCTGAATAGGTGTCGCTCCCTCTGGGCCTTTTTTCCCAGTGCATGGCCAAACGGTCACAACCGGACTTCCTCCCGTTGCGAGTTTTTTGCCATCCGCTGAAAATGCCATGGCCTGAACCTTGGATTCGAATCCCTGAATATGCAGTGGATAGTCGCGCGGGAAATCGTAGACATGAACGCTCGGCGTCTGATCAGCTGTCACAAGCCATCGACCGCAACTGCTCCAATCCACAAGCAAACTCGCTCCGCCCCAGTCGAAGCGGGCATAGGGTTCCTTTTGACCCAATCGCCACATTCTGGCTCCGCCGGCGCCGACTGTTGCAATTTCATTCGCGTTGGCGGGATTCCATGCCAGATCAGCTACAGAGTCAGGCAAGGCAGGAAGACTAAAATCCGTGGGGCCATTCTTATCAAAAATGAGCAGACTCTTGCCTTGTCCCGCCGCCAAATAAGCCCCATCGGGACTCGCTTTGACGCGTTCGATCATCCCTCGACTCGGCTTCCATTCCTGAGAAGACCACCGGATTTTCCCATCGAATCCACATGTGGCTAATTCGCCATGAAACCAATCTGAGGCTCCATTTCCCATACCATGACCAGCGAGCCTTTGTTGCTCTTGGGCCGAAGCATCGGTGATCAGGATGTCGCCAGTGGCTGGAGTGATGGCCAGACGGTCGCCCTCATTATTCCAAGCCAGATGGAGGACATGATCCTCCGCCCCTATAGTGCCTTGATTTTTCACGCCAAGCAGCTGCGGAATCCCTTATTGAGAGCCTCGCGATCGAGGTGGCGCCCGATGAAGACCAAGCTGTTCTTGCGCGGACGTTCGCCCCAAGGGCCACCGCTCGCTGCATCGATGAGCATATGAACGCCTTGAAAAATCACCCGCTCAGGCTGGTTTTTAACCGAGAAAACGCCCTTCATCCGGAAAATGTCGGCGCCCTGTTCCTGGATCAGTTTGTTAATCCAATCGTTGAGCTTTTTACCGTCGCAGTCGCCATCGGATTCAATGCCCACGCTGCTGATGTGGGAGTGATGGTGATGATGTCCATCCTCGAGGAAGTGAGGATTTACCTCCATCGCCCGATCCAGATTGAATCCGCCGACGTCCATGACTTTTGAAATTTCAATTTCTGCGCGTGTTGTGCGGTGAATCTTCGCCAACGCATTGACGTCGCGGATTCGCTTCTCAAGGCCGTCCAACTCGGCTTCGCTGGCGAGATCACATTTGTTGAGGAGAATGACATCTGCAAAACCAATTTGCTCCTCCGCTTCGCCGTTTTCATCGATGTGCTGGAGAATGTGCTTGGCATCAACAAGGGTCACCACGCCATTGACGAAAAGTTTTTCCTTGAGCTGTTCATCAACAAAAAACGTTTGAACAACCGGCCCGGGATCCGCAAGGCCAGTGGTTTCGATAAGAATGTGGTCAAACTTATCTTTTCGCTTCAGCAGGTTTCCGAGAATGCGAATGAGGTCCCCACGCACAGTGCAGCAGATGCAGCCATTGTTCATTTCAAACAGCTCCTCATCGGCATTGATGACCAATTCGTGGTCGATGCCGATTTCGCCAAACTCGTTTTCAATGACAGCGATTTTCAGCCCGTGCTGTTCGGTAAGAATGCGGTTGAGAAGTGTGGTTTTTCCGGAACCTAAAAATCCGGTGAGAATCGTAACTGGTATGCGTGACATGCGGTCAGAAAAATGGCCGCAACGCTGCTCAATGCAAGCGGAAATCGGCGTTAACCGAGCGTGCGCGGCACCTGCGACGAGTGATGGTGCTGAATCGGACGGTCTTTCGAAAGATCCATAACCCATGTGAATCGCGCTTCAAAGGTGAGCGGCTCCTCATCGATCTCGAAGGAAAACCGATAGATGCCACTGGCCACACAGATGAACGCACCAAGGTTACGAATTTTTAGCGTTTTTTCGTGCAGAAATACTTCGAGACCTTTGCGCTCACCCAGCGATTTAAAATACTGCAAGCGCGAGTCGTCATTCATGAGGACATGGTTTGAGAAGGTTGGCTGAAGAACCGCATCCTCGGCGTAAAGCCCAGCCACATCCTCCGCGCGTTTCTCGTTATTCCATTGGCACCAATTTCTGATGATGGTTACCGGATCGTGTTTTTGGGTGGGGCCTGCGCTCATGCCGTTTTTTACAAAAATGATCTGCACCCGTCACGGAACTTCTTTGTGACTATGTGCCACAGAACGTTCGATATGGCGCATCGCAGGCTACCGGCAGTGCTCTATAGGCCGCGTTTTTGGTGGTTTCCTCAAATGGCTTTTCCAGAGCCGCAAGTAATCGTTGCATGACGGAAAAATCCTCCCGCTCGACGGCGGCCTCGAGCGCCTCTTCCACTAAGTGATTGCGCGGAATGACCGCCGGGTTGTTTTGTCGCATGCACTCCACGGCTTTTTCCAATGGCTCGGACTGCCGAGCGAGACGGGATCTCCATCTCTCGTGCCATGAGCAAAAATCAGGGTCTTTTTCCACGACTGCCGAGGGATTCAATTCCCGAAATGTTTTGGTGTAATCCGCGCGGGTCTTGCGCATCCATTTTAAAAGATCCTCCGCGAGCGGTCTGTCGTCTTTTTCAATATTGAGTAAACCGAGCTTGAGTCGCATCCCCGCGAGCCAATGATTTTCGTAAAATTCCGTAAAACGCTCCAGCGCCTCAATCGCGAGTTCAACGGCCTTTTTTTCTTCTGAATCAATCAACGGCATTATCGCCTCTGCCAAGCGGGCGAGATTCCATTGCGCGATGGAAGGCTGATTTGCGTAAGCGTAA
>JBEIMO010000009.1:0-23755 GCA_040378625.1 Verrucomicrobiia bacterium
GCAAACGCGCTCGTGCTGAAAAGCATGACAAGTCCCAGAGCAGTGAGCCCTGTAACCATCAGCAGCAAGAGGTAAATGGCGTTTCTTTGCATGGCGGCGGGAAATCGCTGGTCCGGATTATGGAAGCGTCAGCTTCATTCCAATTTTCAGCTTGCGAGGGTCGTCAATGTTGTTGGCTTTCATCAATGCGGCCTCGCTCACTTTGAGCTTTTTCGCGATGGAGTAGGGGGTATCACCCTTCTCCACGACATAGGCAGTGTCCTTCGCCGGTTCAGTGGCTGCCGGAGCGTCTGTCTTTGCTGCAACCTTAGTGGATACAGTTTTGTCGGCTTCAGGAGCTTTTACTGGCGGAGCCTTGGCAACAACCGCTGGAGCTGGAGCAGGGGCAGCTTTTTCGGTTATGGCTACAGGAGCGGCTTTAACCGGTTCGGTAGCAGGCTTGGCGGCCGTTTTGCCGATCGTTAAAACCTGTCCCACTTTGAGCACGGTGTTTGGTGCCAGATTGTTGGCTTTTTCAATCGATTCAATGCTGGTGTTGAATTTGGTCGCAATGCGCTTGAGGGTATCGCCCGCCATCACTGTGTAGGTTTGTGCGGCAGTGTTTGTTTTTGCCTCTTGTGCTGCGACGGGAGCCTTAATCGTTTCGGTGGTTTCCCTTTTCGGTGATGCCTCGGTCTTAGTCGCAACTTTAGGCGTCGTATGTTCTTTGAATTTGCTGAATCCGTAAATGCCGCCGACGGCAATCACGTGCAAGACGAGGACAACAAGAAACGCCTGCGAGAGTTTCATGCTGGGCTCGGATTCACCTTCGTAGTCATCGATTTCTTCATGACTCGCGGCGGCGCGGGCATGGAGTTTTTTTCTTGGGAGCAATCGCCGTATTTCGGGGCGCTGTGCGGATTTTGGTTTTCTCAATAGCATGGTTTTTTAGGTGGTTTTGGTTTTTAGGTGGTTAACGTGTGATTTGAAAATGTTGCCCCGCTCACCGTAGTTGCGGAACATGTCATAGGAGGATGTCCCTGGTGAAAATAGAACGACGTCGCCGCTGTGGGCGAGATTCTGAGCGGTTTGGACGGCTTCTTCGATAGTCTCGACCTGATGGCAGGGAATATCCCTCCACGATTCGGCGATCCGAGATTTCATTTCTCCGATGAGCACAGCGGCTTTCACTTTCTCTTTTACGAGTTGTGCGTTGTCATCAAATTCGACGCCTTTGTCTTTGCCTCCAGCGATCAGGATAATTGGGAGTGTTTGCGACAAAATCGCCTTCTCCATGGCGTCGAGGTTGGTGGCTTTGGAGTCATTGATCCACCTCACACCATTGAGTTCTCGGACAAATTCGCAGCGGTGGGTCGGCGGGGCGTAATCCGCAATCGCGGCGACCATGTCATTGAGATCGAGGTTCAGCGCAAGACCGATGCCCAGCGCGGCCATGATGTTTTCGGCGTTATGAACCCCGTGGAGTTGAGTTCTGTTTTGATCGAGTAGACGTTTGCCCTGATAGTAAATTTCCGTTCCTTGCAGAGTAAAATCGCCGTCATTCGAGACGGCGCTGAATGAAATCCGTTTGGAGGATGTTTGAGGAATATCCACTTGGGTATTTGCCACAATCGCGTCATCCGCAGTTTGGTTTTGGAAAATGCGAAGTTTTGCTTCCCGGTATTCCTTCATTCCAGGATAGCGGTCGAGGTGGTTAGGGCTGAGATTCAGAAATGCCGCAACTTTTGGGCGAAATGTTTGGATGGTTTCGAGTTGAAAAGAGCTCACTTCGAGCACCATCACATCTAGGCAATGGCTCTGCCGGACAGCTGTCGCAAAAGGCAGACCAATGTTGCCGCTTGCCATCGTTCTGACTCCACAGCCTTGAAGGATTTTTACGGTCAGTTCGGTGGTTGTCGTTTTGCCATTCGTTCCCGTAATCGCAACCACTGGGCAGGAACATTCCTGATAAGCGAGCTCGAGTTCCCCGATGATTGGGATGTTTTTTGCGAGTGTATTTTGGACCAAGGGAACGACGGGATCGATGCCTGGGCTCAATACGGCGAGGTCGTAGATTGCAGGATCATTATCCGCCTCGGGGCCGATGAGCACGCGTGCGCCGCGTGTTGAAAATTGCAGGGCTTTTTCGCGGATCGCCGGGGAGTCAGTGGATTCTGCCAATGTCACTTGGGCTCCCTCTTCGAGCAAAAGCGTTGCTGCAGCCTCGCCGCTATGGCCGAGACCCAGAACAAGAGCTTTTTTTCCGCTGTGAACCATTATTATCGAAGTTTAAGAGTGGCGAGACCAAGTAGGGCGAAGAGGACAGAGAGAATCCAGAACCGCACGATCACGGTATTTTCCTTCCATCCGCTCAATTCAAAGTGGTGGTGGATCGGTGACATTTTAAAAATTCTTCGCCCTGTTGTTTTGAAGCTGGCGACTTGAAGGATGACGGACATTGCTTCCATCACAAAAACACCCCCAACGATGACGAGCAGGAGTTCCTGTTTGCAGCAGATCGCAACCGCGCCAAGCATGCCGCCAATCGCGAGCGATCCGGTATCACCCATGAACACCCGCGCGGGATGGGCGTTCCACCAGAGAAATCCAAGACAAGCTCCCAAGAGGGCGACGCACAGAATGCTGAGTTCGCCTACGGTTGTTTCGCTGGAATAGCTCACGAAGGGCACTTGGAGATAGGTCGCGGTCTTGATGTTTCCAGCGACGTAAACAAGAACGGCGTATGTCGCAGCAACGGTGGCGGTGCATCCCGCAGCGAGCCCATCGAGCCCATCGGTCAGATTGACGGCGTTGGATGTTCCGACAATGACCAGCAGATAGAAGATGAAGGTGAACGCTCCCATGCCAAAAAGCAGGGGTTCTTTGAGGAATGGGATAAACAACTGCTGAGCGGTCGCCCAGAGCTTCGGATTGGTCACAAAGAAGATCGTAAAAATGCCGGCCAGCACGCACTGGAGAACGAATTTCAGGCGGCTGCTGATTCCGTCGGAACTTTTTTTGCTGACCTTCAACCAGTCATCATAAAATCCAATTCCACCAAGAAAGATGGTGCTGAAAAGAACAAGCCAGACGAAGGGATTGGTAGGCTTTGCCCATAAGATGGTGGAAATAACGACGGACCCAATGAGAAGCACTCCACCCATCGTTGGTGTTCCCTTCTTCGCGCCATGAAGTTCGTGAAGTTTGTGAACTTCCGCAGCGCTGCGGATGGGTTGGCCAAATTTCAGCGAGATCAGTTTACGAATGACGATATTTCCAAAAGCAATGCTCAGAATAAACGCGGTTAGTCCTGCACAGATCGCACGGAATGTGATGTAGGAAAAAACATTCAGGGCTTTCAGGAAGTCATTGTCTATCCCGCGTGCAGCGGCCCATGTGGTGATATCGGAAAGGTAGTAGAGCATCAGTTTGTGAGATGTTGAAAAATGGTTTCCATTCGTGCCGAGCGACTGCCTTTGAGGAGGACGATGTCTCCTGGTTTAGCAAGTTGGCTGAGCATTCGTGCGGCAGAGGCGGTATCAGATGTTTCGTGGATGCGGCTGAGTCCTGCTTCCCGAGCGGCGCAGCTGATGCCTGATGTTTCACTGCCGACTGTTACGAGTATGTCAGCGAGCTTGCCGGCAGCGGTTCCTGTTCTTTGGTATCCCTCTTGCGCATAGTCGCCGAGTTCGCCCATTTTGCCGAGGACAGCGATCCGTCGGCCTGCTCCAGGCATATCGCGAAGGGTCTGCAGAGCGGCTTCCATCGAGTCTGGGTTTGCATTGTAGCTGTCATCCAGAAAGAGAATGCCTCGAAGTGACTTCTTCTCGAGGCGTCCGCCGGTCAGTTCCGCGCGGGAAAGGCCTTTGATTCCTGATTCCAGAGGAACTCCACATTCGATTCCTGCAGCGAGTGCCAATAGGGCATTGCGAACCATGTGATTGCCAGGAACCGTTATGGATGCGGGATATTTTGAGCCCTGATAGTTGATGGTGAATGTTGATCCCTCTGCGGTCGAAGTGATGTCCGAGGCATAAAGATCGCCGCCATTCAGTCCAACCTTCATGATTTTGGCTTGGCAGCGGGCAGCGATGGAATCTGTTTTATCATCCTCATTGTTGAGAATCACTGTGCCAGTTGATGGAACAGCTTCCGCGAGCATGCCTTTTTCCAGGGCAATGGCATCGCGGGTCTTCATGTATTCGATATGGGCAACACCGATGTTTGTGATGATTGCGCAGCGTGGCTGAATTAAGGCTGCCAGAGGGGCAATCTCACCCGGATGGTTCATTCCGACTTCCCAAACAGCGGCTTGATCTTTGCTGGATGCGGCCAGAACCGAAAGAGGAACACCAATGTGATTGTTTAGATTGCCCGCTGTTTTGATTGTCTCAAATCGGGTTTTCAGCACGGCGGCGGTGAAGTCTTTGGTGCTCGTCTTGCCGTTGCTTCCCGTGATTCCAACGACAAGGAGGTCGAGTCGCGCGCGCCATGCAGTTGCGAGACGCGTGAGGGCATTCAGGCTGTTGTCGGCCAGCAAAACCGGATGTTCCGTTGCCAGTTTTTTGGCAACGTCTGGGCAATCAAGTAAAACAGCGGAAGCTCCACGAGCGAGGGCATCCGCTGCAAATTGGTTGCCATCAAACTTCTCTCCGCGCAGTCCGACATACAGGTCGCCTTTTTTAATCGTGCGCGTGTCTTTGTTGATGTTTCCGACAAAAACCTTCGGGTCGTCCTGAAGAAGTTTGGCGCCTGCCATTACTGCAATTTCTTTAAGGGAGAGATTATCCATTGATGTCTCCTCCTTTTTTGTCAGCGATCGCACGGGTGGCTATCGCCACATCATCAAATGGCACTTTCCGGTCAGAAAACTCCTGATATTTTTCGTGGCCCTTTCCAGCAATAAGGACGATGTCGCCTGCATCTGCGATGTCCACGGCGAGTTTGATAGCCGCTTCGCGGTCCACGATCTTGTCATGGTCTTTTCCGCGCAACCCGCTTTGCATTTCTTTTAAAATCTCCTCGGGATTTTCGCTGCGGGGATTGTCGGCGGTCAGGATGGTCCAGTCGGAGAGTTCCTCGGCAGCCTGTGCCATAAGCGGACGCTTGGCGCGATCCCTGTCTCCACCGCATCCGACAACGGTGATAATCCGTGAGGGATTTAATTCCCGTAGGGTGCGCAGAACGTTTTTCAGCGCGTCATCAGTGTGCGCGTAATCCACGTAAACTTGAAAATGTCGCTTGCCTGGAACTCTCTCGAGGCGGCCTGGAACTTGTGGCGCATTCGCTAGAGCGGCTACGGAATTTCTTAGTTCTGCGCCGCAGGTTGTGGCTGAGGCAAGTGCCGCCAAAGCATTATAAACATTGAAGAGGCCGATCAATGGAAGCCGCACAAGGTAGCTCTTGCCCCGCGCTTCAAGGGCAAATGTCGTTCCTGTGGCATCGTAGCGAATCGATGTGGCGCGGAAGTCGGCGTTCACTCCGCGGCCATACGTCAAAACTTTGAGACGTTTGGAAAATTGGTCGATGAGGCGTTGGCCGAATCGGTCGTCATTATTGATGATGGCGCGCCCTTTTTTGGCTGTCTGGGTCGCGAGGCTCTCAAATAAAAGAGCTTTCGCGTCATAATAGGCATCCATCGAACCGTGGTAATCCAAATGATCCTGAGTCAGGTTTGTAAAGACAGCGGCATCAAACGAAATATTTTTAACGCGCTTTTGCACCAGAGCGTGGCTGGAGACTTCCATCACCACAGCGCGGTTGGCGCTGTCGCGCATGCCCGAAAGCATTTCCTGTAAATCCACCGATTCCGGCGTGGTGCGCGGCGCTGGGATTTCTTTTGAACCGACAATGTGTTTGATCGTTCCCACCAATCCACAGCGCTGAAACGAGGAATCCAACAGATGCTTCACCAAAAAGGCTGTCGTGGTCTTTCCATTTGTTCCAGTAATGCCGACACATTTAAGGTCGCGGTCGGGATGACCGTAAAATGCGGCTGAGATATCAGCCATGGCGGCACGGACATCGGAAACGATCGTGAGAGGACAGGGGCATTGCTCGATAGATTTTTCGGCAATCACAGCAGCTGCACCCTTTTCTACAGCCTGTTTAACGAATGCTGCTCCATCCTGATTTTTCCCGGGAATTGCAAAAAACAGACTGCCTTGGCCTGCTTGGCGAGAGTCATAGCAAAGTGAAGTGATTTCGGGATTGGCGAGCCCTGGTGCTATTCCGGATGATTGGAGAAGATCTTGAAGTTTCATCGTCTTACTAGGGTCGATCTTCTTTGATGCTGGACTGCGCGAGCGGAGTGGACTGCAGCGCAACAGGCGGTTGTGTAGGAGTCAGGTCAAGATAGCGGGCGGCCTTGTCCGCGATTCGCGAAAATACCGGCGCTGCGACAAGCCCGCCATAGTTGAGGCTCGATGAAATTTTCGCATCATCGACCAGAACGAGGCAGACAAATCGTGGATCCTCGGCCGGCATGAATCCAACAAATGAAACCACATATTTTCCCTGCGCGTATCCGCCGCGGGGACTCACCTTTTGAGCGGTTCCTGTTTTGCCGGCTACTTGAAATCCATTAACGCGAGCAGACATCGCAGTTCCGCCGGGTTGAGTCACCCCGACAAGTGCATCACTAATAAATCGGGCTGTTTTTTTTGAGATGACTTCACGAACAATCTTTGGCGATTTTTCAAGCACGATGCCTCCATCGGTGGTTTCAACCGATTTTACGATTTGTGGTTCCAGCAGATTCCCGCCATTCGCAATCACCGACATTCCCATCGCTATCTGAAGAGGAGTCGCCGCCAGCGAGTGTCCCATCGGCATGCGGGTGATGGTGAGTTTGTCCCAACGGGCTGGAGGATGCACGAGACCGGGAATCTCGCCGGGCAATTCGATGCCATGCCGCTGACCGAAGCCAAACTTGCAAACGTATTCGTAGTATTTCTCCCCGCCCATCATCATCGCCATTTTTGCGGATCCGATATTTGAAGATTTAACAAGAATGTCATGAACAGTCATGTGGCCATAGCCGTGGTGATCCTTGAGCGTTTTGCCGCCGTAGTTAAAACGTCCGTTTTCACAAAAAATCGATGTTTGCTCGGTCACTGTCCGTTCTTTGAGTGCGCCGGCAGCAACAACAATTTTAAATGTCGAACCTGGTTCCACCATGTCGATGATGGCTCGGTTTTTCATCTGCTCCGGTTCTGACTTGCCGGGGCTGTTGGGGTTGAAACACGGGCGGTTTGCAAGGGCGAGAATTTCACCGGTTTTGGGATCGAGCAAAATACCAACGACATTTTCGGGTTTGGTTTCGCGGAAGGTCTTGTCGATTTCCTCTTCCAGAATCGTCTGCAATCCCATGTCAATCGTGAGGCGTATGTTTTTGCCGTGTTCCGCCTCTTGCTCCATGCCGCGATAGAGCATGATCTCTTTGCCTGTGCGATCACGTTCGGTAAAGCGATAGCCGTCTTGGCCCTGAAGATAACTGTTCATCGTGCGTTCGATGCCTTGTATGCCAGTTCCTTCGTGATCCTGAAACCCAAGCACGTGCCCTAAAATTTCACCGTTGGGATAAAGGCGGGTTGCATCGTTCTCAAAGTTCAGTCCGCGCAAATTGGCTTTTTGAGCGGCCCTGGCGAGTCCCATAGCGGTGTCTTCGGGGACGTCTTTTTTGATGACGATGTATTTTTTGCCAGTTGCAAATTTCTGCAAAACTTCGTCTTTTTTTATTTTGAGATGCGACGCGGTCAACTCGGCAAGAGCTTCCGGATTTTTGATGTGCGAGGCATCCGCCACAATCGTGCGAACAGGAAGATTGGTGGCGAGCAACTCGCCATTGCGGTCAAGAATCAAACCTCTACGAGAGTGAATCACCTCCCGCATGGTGTGTTTTTCTGCCGCTAAGCGGGCGTATTCGTCATGTTTGTTGACATGAAGGTAGACGAGACGGGCAGAGAAGACGGTGAACAAACACGCTATAACGGCACATGAAATGAAAATGGGTTTTCTTTCAGGTTTTCTCATCGGCTGACGCGATTGTTAAGCGCGGTGCGCAGGATTCCGTCTTCTGTTGCTGGAACAGGCGGAGTCAGGCGGGCAATTTTTTCGCCTGTGATTTGAACCACAGAAATAAAGTTGGTATTCGCCCGTTGCTGAAGGACGCGGCGTGACGAGAACTCGGTGATGCGCGCGAGCAAAACCTCATTTTCGGCACGCACCTCGATAATTTTTTTCTCAGTCACACGGATTTTTTCTCCGAGGCCGAATTGCTCGTTTTTAATGTAAACGAAGGAAAGTCCGATCGCTCCCAGGATGATGGCGCTTGTTATGTATTGGAGGGTTTTTCCAATCTGAACGGGATTCGATTTTTTACCGGTTTGAAATGAGGTGTTCATAGTTGGGATTTTTAAATTTTTTCAACGACACGAAGCTTGGCGCTGCGGGATCTTGGGTTCTCATCGATTTCACTCTCACTGGCTGAAATCGGGTGGGTGGTTAGAAGTTTGAAAAGACGATCCGGATTCCGTCGTGGTTGCGGCCATTCAGGCCGGTCTATCCACTCGCGGCTCGTTTCGCGGAAAAACACTTTTACGATCCGGTCTTCGAGAGAATGAAAGGTAATGATGGCGAGACGTGCGCCAGGAGCGAGAAGCGCAGGAAGTTCATGGAGAGCCTCACGGAGTGCTCCCAGTTCGTCATTCACATGGATTCTCAATGCCTGAAAAATACGTGTTGCCGGATGACGCGGTCCGCGGCGAGGGGAGACTTCTTCTACGGCCTTCGCAAGTTCAAGCGTTGTCTGGAATGGCTTGCGGGCACGCACCTCGCCAATGTGCGTTGCAATGCGGCGGGCCATCGGCTCTTCGCCGTAATCCTTAAAAATTCTAGCCAATTCCGCGACAGGCATAGTATTGACGGCATCCGCGGCTGTCATTCCGGCGCGAGGACTCATGCGCATGTCAAGCGGACCATCCTGCATCAAAGAAAATCCCCGGCTGGCCGCATCGAGTTGATGTGAGGAAACACCGATGTCCAATAATGCGCCATTTACTAAGCGCTCTTCGCCGATTTCTGCAAAAGCTTGCGGAGCATTTCGGAAATTTGATTCAACAACGCGGGCCCGTGGGCCGAATTTTTTTAAACGGCCAGCGCATTCGATGAGCGCTTCTGGATCCTGATCCAGCGCGATAACGTCTGCTCCCGCTTCGAGCATGAGGCTGGAGTGACCTCCTCCTCCAGCTGTTCCATCAAGCATCAGCATTCCTGGAGCGGGCTGCAAAAAAGCGAGCGTTTGCTTGGCTAGAACAGGCACATGATAGGTTGAATCAGCCTGCTTGATCGCTTTGAGGCTGACTCCTGCAATGTTGTCCCATTCTAGATTTTTCATTTCGCTTTTTTTGGAGCTGTTTTTTTTTCGTTTTTTCGAGGCGCTCATTTCGGTTGGGAAAAAGTTCAGTGGGCCGCTCGGCTCACCGCATGGTTTTCTGATTCCCGTTCCTCATTGTTGATGGCCTCTTGGTGTTCATAAAAATCACAAGCCGATATCGACGGCGACGCGCTCGTAGACTGCGGAATTGGCTGCATAGGCGGCATCGTGACGGCCCTTCGACCAGATTTCGAAACGTCTGCCGGCACCGATAAACACTATTTCTCCAGTCAGATCCGCGGCAGTGACGTGTGAATCGGGAACAACGATGCGGCCTTGTTTGTCAGGCACGACCTTATGTGCGGCGCTGAAAAATTGACGGATGGCCTGTCGCTTTTCCTGAGGTGATGCGTTCGAGCTAAGTATTCGTTGTTCCGTGGAGTGAAATTCCTCCGGAGGCATCACCATCAAGTAGCCCTCTTGCGGATGCGGAATCACATAAAATTCCGCGCCTTCTCCTTTGATCCATGTAGACGGAACCGCCGCGCGCTTTTTGGCATCCAGCGCTCGTTCATAAGTCCCCGAATAAAGGGGTGCTAATGGAGGTTCC
Source organism: Verrucomicrobiia bacterium (assembly GCA_040378625.1). GTDB lineage: Bacteria > Verrucomicrobiota > Verrucomicrobiia > Chthoniobacterales > Terrimicrobiaceae > UBA967. Next base: position 9,966 of record JBEIMO010000009.1, read on the forward strand.
TGCGACATTTCTAGTAAGGATTAGTTAGACATAATTCACCACTGCTCCCCACTTTTACCCACTCTTCTCCCTTTTTGCAACCTAAAAAATTACGTTTTTCAAAAAAATCAGGCTCTTGAATCCATTTTTGCGGAGATTTTGGCAAAATCCCTCGCTTGCCCTTTAAAAATAGGGTTTTCGCTGGTGGGGTGACCTTTAAGCCTTATTAACAGGCGTTAAAATTGGCAAGCGGTTGCCAGAAGCTGATTTTGTGCCCATTTGAGGGCATTTCGTCAGGGGAAACGGTTTTTAGCGGGCTCCCGTTTTCTGAAGAGCTTCGCTAAAACTGGATTCTGTCGTGAGGAGGCTTGCAAGATAACCGTCGCGATTGGGAATTTTTAAGACAAATGAGGTGTTTTCGGGATTTTCGATCCGTGAAAATAGGGCCCGAGCGACTTTAGAGCGCGGCACGCTCTTCTCGCCATACCCAGCGGGTTTATTGCTGGACCAGAATTTGACGTGTTCAACGCCCTCCTTTTTTTCAAGACCCAGAAAAACTACCGAGTGGCCGTGTTCTTTTTTTCCAACAGCATCGGTCCAGAAAATCTTAAGGAAGTCTCCCGGCAGCGCCTCCTCGAAGGATGTAAAATTTCGACCCAGTTTGAGCTCATGAAAAAGCCGAGCAGTTCCCGGACCGTTTGCATTCCATCGCCCCCAGATGCCTACTCCATCAGGGTCTCGCGAGGGGAGAAGTTTTTTCCAGCAGTCCTCGGAGAGATTTAAAGTGCCGCGTTTCTGTGCTGCGGCGAGGGATTTCAAAAACACCAAATACGTTGCGCCGGAGCAATAGCTGGGCATTGCGGTATCGGCTTTTATTTTCACTCCCTCTGGCGTCATTGTGACTGCGGAATTCAATGCGGCATGCGCGTCGCTCGTAATCGCGTATCCCCCGCCGACAGGCATGGAACGGACCTGTTCGAGAACAATCGTATTGAAATCACCTGCACGAAGGGTCAGCGTAGAAATCATCGCTAGTATTAAAAACCATTTCATTCGAACTCAAGAACGCCTTTTTTCCAATGTCCGCAAGTCGCTTTTTTCTTTGCCTTATAGCTGCGCTTCTTGCCTTAGCCGCTCTGTGTGCTTCCTGGATTGCTGGCTGGCTGGAAAAGCGTCCGCTCGAATGTTTTGGTGGGCTCTACATTCCAGGAAGCATTGAAATAGCCGGCCCTCACTTTTTGCAGGGCGATTCTCGCTGGGCGAATGACACGCTCGGAGTAACGAAGGATTCTCTTGCAAGCGTTGGATGTGCGGTCACGTCCGCCGCCATGGTTTTGGCTGGATATGGAGTGGATACGGATCCGCAGCGGTTAAATCGTTTTTTGCAAAAAACTCCAGGCGGCTACACTCGGGAAGGTTGGATTTATTGGGAGAAAGCGGCGGAGATTGATGCGTTGCTCGCCGCTCAGATTCTACCGCATTATGAGGACAAGGCGTCGCATTTCCTGATTGATTGGAATCTCCTGCAGGGAAATCCCGTCATCGTCCGCATCCGTTATCCAAGCGGAATCACGCACTTTGTTGTTATTTGCGGGAAGAGGGGTTTCGACTACCTTATTCGGGATCCTGGATCTGGAGGCAAGCGGGGAGTCTATCCTCTCAATGAATTCAGTGGCCCCATCGAAGCGCTTCGTTTTTACAAAAAACCAAAGTTACCCGTTCAGCCCGTCAATCGGCTTGAATCCTAGATCGCGCGCATTTTTGCCTCCAAAAGATCAGCGCCGTGAGTAGTAGTCCACAAGTCCTGCCGTGATCGAATCCGCGTATTCGCGATAGATGCTGGGTTGCAATTTGCCGTCGATTTTTTTGCGGTCAGGGTAGTCGCCAGCTTGGATTCGCTGAAATGCGGCACGGCTATTCATAACGTAGGGCTCAACGTAGATGACCGGACAACGAAAGAGTCGGTTCGCCAGAAGGTTTCGCCCCCAAATGTAATCGCTGTCACCAATGCGCACGGCGGCCGGGCCATGATAGATAAACGGTGGGAGATGTGTGGCGGAGGTCATGCTGCGCGTCAGCGAACGCGTGGCGCCGTTCTCCTCAGGGAATGTGCGGTTGAGCAATTTTACCAGCATGTCAAAACGCTGATCTTCGTATTCGAGTTCCTTACTGTTCCATGCACCGGTGATCAGGAAGTGCAGATGGTTTTTTTCAACGAGTGATGGTTTGGCCGGGTTTCCCCAATCCTCGGCATTAAAGTGAAGGCAGAGCACCAAGTCCGGGCGGATACGATTGTTCACCAAGTCCGCGCGTTGTCGGATTTCAGCGGTTCGGTAAAAAAGTTTTTCGCTTTCTTTGGTCACCGAGAATTCCGTGACGTCGCTGCCTCTTTCCTGAAGAGCAGTGATAGCATTTTTGCGGAGCTGAGCGGGTCGCAATTTTGTGAGCGGTTCTGAATTCGCGCGGGTCAAATGCACGTCGGCTCCGAGCGATTTCAAGCGGGGAACGAGCATTTTTGCGACTTTCAGCGTCATGTCGCCTTCGATCACAGGCTGGGATTTTCCAATTTGAAACCAACGTTCCTCCATCTTTGCCCATTTGCCGCCGATATGTCCCGGATCAATAGCGATTTTTAAACCCGAGAGAGGTTTCTCGGAGGTGGACGCTGAGATTTCCTTATGTGAGCGCCAGAATTTGGGGACAGGACGAGCAGATTCTGCAGAGGTTGCAAATTTCAGGATGTAAGGAGCACGGCCATCACTGGTGAGGATTTTAGCGTAAGCGGGAGTAATAGTGATGACTTCATCCGCAGCCTGATTGGGAGCATAAATGCGGTTGAGGAGGTCGCTGAATTCAGTCTGTGTTATGGTTTGCTGGAATTTGTCGAGCAGGGACCAATCAGGTTTGGGGGCAAGCGGAGTGAGCTTCGCCGAGGCTGTCACCAGCGCGCCGCTTAAGAGTAGCGGAATGAGAAGAAGATTTCGCATGATGTTTTTTTAAATGCGTTCTGCTCGCGATGCTATAAAAAGGATTAATGATTCGACTTCTTTTTCTTGGGGATATTGTCGGCGAGGCTGGAAGGCACGCTGCCAAATCCGTTGTTTCGCAGGTTTTGAAAGATGGAGAAGTTGATTTTGTGGTGGTCAACGGCGAGAACGCCGCAAATGGCCGCGGGATTTCCCCCAAGATTGCCATCGACCTGTTGAGGACTGGAGTCGCGGTTATCACGACGGGTGACCATGTTTGGGACCAAAAGGAAACCGCTCCCTATATTGTCACCGAGCCCCGCTTGTTGCGCCCTGTCAATTACCCTGAAGGAACTCCTGGCCATGGCAGCATCGTGCTGCAAACGGCCAAAGGAAAAATCGCCGTGATGAATGTGCAATGCCGCACGTTTATGCAGCCGATCTTGGAAAATCCCTTTACGACCGCACTCGCTGAAGTGGAGCGGTTGAGGGCGGAGACGCCTGTGATTTTTGTCGATGTTCATGGTGAAACAACGAGTGAAAAAATATCCATCGGCCGTTTTTTGGATGGCAAGGTTTCCGCTGTCGTTGGAACGCACACTCATGTTCAAACTGCTGATGAGCAGATTTTCGACGGAGGCACCGCGTTTCTCTGTGATGCAGGAATGTGCGGGCCGGTGGACTCCGTTCTCGGTCGTGAGCCGGGACCGGTGATCGGTCGTTTTATCGATTGCATGCCTTGCAAATATCCCGTTGCCAAGGGACTGGCTCAAGCATGCGGGGCATTGATTGAAATCGATCCGCAAACAGGTCACGCGGCTTCCATCACTCGCTTCAAGCGTTTGGTTGAGCCGGATTGATCCTGATTTCCTCGATGGGAAAAATTCAAAATATCGCGAGGGAAGCCCCTCGCACATTCGCTCTGGCATTGCCTATCATTGCGGGGTTTCTCGGGCAGATGCTTATGGGCGTGGCGGATGCTGTGATGGTCGGATGGGTGGGCGTCACTCCCCTTGCTGCTTGTGCCTTTGCCAACAATGTGCTCTCCGTGCCGATGGTTTTTGGTTTCGGCATCCTGTCTGCGGTGAGCGTAAGCGCATCCCATTCGCACGGGTCCAATCGTCCGCGCCTTGCGGGGGAAAGTCTCCGCGGAGGCTTGTTGATTGCACTAACGATGGGCTTGATTCTTGTGACATTGGTTCATGTATTGATCCCCTTTATTTCCGTTTTTGGTCAGGCACCGGAGGTTAATGAAACCGCGAAAACTTATTTTCTCTATATTGCATGGTCGCTCGTTCCGCTTTTCGTGACGGGTTCGACCAAGAATTTCTGCGAAGCTTTGGAACGCCCGTGGCCGCCTTTCTGGATCATGATTGGAGGCGTCCTTTTGAATGTTCTTCTCAACTGGGTTTTTATTTTTGGAAATCTGGGAATGCCTGCGATGGGGATCGATGGGGCGGGATTGGCAACCTTGCTGAGCCGCTCCGCCACGATGTTGGGAGTGATTTGCTATCCCTTCCTGTCACCGATTCTTCGGGAGGCTTTGCCTAATCGCTGGTTGGCTGGAGGGTTGTTTTCGGAATGTCGCCGACTGCTGGGGATTGGGCTTCATTCTGGCGGTTTGAGTCTCTGCGAGGTCAGCGGATTCGCTTTTGGAGCGGTTATGATGGGTTGGTTAGGCGTTATTCCGCTGGCCGCCCACCAAATTGCGATATCTTGCGCGGGTGCCACATTCATGGTCCCACTCGGTTTGGGCCAGGCGTTGAGTGTGCGAGTCAGTCACGCGAGGGGAGGGCAACGGGATGAACAAATTTCCGCCATCGTGAATGGGGCATTGCTGCTCACGGTCGGTATGATGGCTGTGTTTGCAAGTTGTTACCTTTTTTTAGGGAAGCAGATCGCCTCCGTATTTGTGGATGATGCGGCAGTCACTGCTGTGGCGATTCAACTTCTCGTTCTCGCTGGAGTCTTTCAGGTGTTTGATGGCATCCAGATTGTTTCTTCAGGCGCTCTTCGTGGCTTCGGGGACACAAAAATTCCTTTTTTGATCGGCATCGTTTCTTATTGGTTCGTGGCATTACCGACTTCATGGTTAGCGGCCTTCCATCTTCATCTCGGTGCCCGCGGTATTTGGGTGGGCTTTGTGTTCGGACTCGCCGTAGCGGCCATTGCGCTTTTCCTCCGCCTTCAAAATAAAGTCCGTCAGTGTTCATTAATCACCGACAAATAATTTTCAGGGAATAAAATCATCCTGGGCTGTCATCCCGCGCAGCGGAAAAACCTTCTGAGTGATTTTATGGGGTGAAAACCTGTATCGCGGTCTTCAGGTGAGGGGGCGATCGTTTGCTATGAATTCTTGGGTTTCACTTTTCGTTGGAGGTTTGGCTGGGACTGCTGTGATGTCGTTTTTCCTGCTTTTGCCGCGATGGATGGGATGGGGTAAAATTGATGTTATCCGAGCTGCCGGAGCCTTGGTGATAGGGATGCGGGAAGGCGCATTCCTAATGGGATTTTCAATTCACAGTCTCATGGGAATTAGCTTTGCCTTTATCTATTCCGCTTTGCTGGGGTTGTCGCATCTGCCGCTCAATGGGCTCACGGGGCTGTTGTTGGGTTCTTTGCATGGCGTGGTGGTCATGTTGCTGGTTTCGATAGTGATCATGGAGCACCATCCCGTGGCGAGGTATCATGAGCGCGGACCGGTAACGGGTTTGGCGCAATTGGTCGCTCACATGCTCTACGGACTGACCGTGGGAATCGTAGTCGGGGCTATGAATTAGACAGAATTAATGGAATGAGGCGGAGCTAATCGAACGGAACGCTTCCATTCTATTACAAAATCGTTTTTGCCGGCTTGAGGAATTGCTGGTAGTGGTCTGTTCATGTCCAGCGAAGCTCACCTTGCCGATCGTGCCGCAAGAGCCCAAAAAATCATTGCCTCGCCGGCAGATTTCAAGGTTTGCGAGGGGTGTGAATCGATTGTTGCCGCGCGTGCGGTGACTTGCCCGAATTGTCATGGCTATCGATTTGACGAAGCTGCTGAGCGTGTCGTGGAGCAGGCGACACTTTTGGCTTCGCGTCCGCAGCAGAGCGTGACCGCGTCAGACATGAATTAAAAAAACGGACGGCGATCAGCGGGACTTGGTTGCCGGATTTGAGTCCTGCTTGTTTTCGAGCGTGGTAAGAATTTGCTTCAGGCGAGTCCAGGCTTCGGTTTCTACGTTTTGAGATTCTGCCCAGCGTTTTTCCGAAGCGAGTCGCCGGGCTTTGGCAAAGAGATTCGCTGCGGCGGTAAACTCATTTGCTGAGGCTCCATAAAAAAGGGCAATTTTTTCAGAAATGGCAGAGGCCAGTTGGGACTGTTTGGAGCGATCGCCGGCAAGCATCCAGCTGAAAATTTCCAAGCGTGCGGCTACTTCGACATCAAATTCCGAGTGTGTTTCGATGCAGAGAATCGCAAAGGCATCCGCGAGCGGTTGGGCGGCGCGTTCCTGATCCGCCAAATCCGCGCCCCGGTGAAAACGCCGGAAGGCCTGCTGATAATGCCATGTGGCCATCAGCGCTTTTAGGGGCGGGAGTTTGTATTGCCCGTTGAGAATCTCATAGAGGCTGAAGGCGAGCGGAACTTTTTTGCCTTCGATTGCAAATCGCTGGCTCTCGACTTGGAGTCGCGCCATTTCCTCAGGATGGAATGCGGAGAGCGAACCGGTGCGCGGCCAAAAACAATAGGCGGCGAGTATTGCCAAAACCACAATCACAAAGCGGATCATCAGGGAAAGCACGCACTCAAATTGACCGATTTCAGGCAACTGGGCGAAATCTTTTATCAAGGCCGATGGAAAAAGAGGTGCGTCCAGACTGGATTGGCGGGCGATGTCTGACTCTCCAGTTAGCGATGTGGCTTTTCTGATTGCCAGCGGGAGCACATGGGTGCAGGGTATACGAACTGCGGGGCGTAGCTTAGCTTGGTAGAGCGCCTGGTTTGGGACCAGGAGGTCGGAGGTTCGAATCCTCTCGCCCCGATTTTTTTAATCCATGCGCATTGTTTTTCAGCGTGCGCTTTTATTTGTCAGCTTATGCCATTTCGTGAACTTGGTCTTACCGACCCCATTCTTTCAGCCATCCGCGATGCCGGATACACTGAGCCTACTCCCATTCAATCTGCCGCAATCCCTGAGGTTCTTAAAGGGGGCGACCTGATTGGTATCGCACAAACCGGAACTGGCAAGACAGCCGCTTTTACATTGCCTGTGCTCACGCAATTGGCTGCACAAAAACCTCAATCTCCTCGGCGCACGCAGGCTCTCATTGTGGCGCCAACGCGTGAGTTGGTGGTGCAGATCGAAGAGAACGTCCGCCGCTATGGCAAAAACCTCCCTCTTCAAGTCGCGACGATCTTCGGTGGTGTGGGAGAGCGTCCCCAAATGGCCGCTCTGCGCGATGGGGCCGAAATCGTCATTGCCACTCCGGGGCGTCTGATTGACCTGATGGGACGCGGATGCGCGAATTTTTCTTCACTGAAACACCTCGTCCTCGATGAGGCGGATCGCATGTTGGATATGGGTTTTTTGCCCGACATTCGCCGCATTGTGAAAGCGCTTCCTCGCGAGCGCCAGACGTTGCTCTTCTCGGCAACCCTCTCAAAGGAGATTGAAAAAATAACCCGGGAATTTCAGGAGTCGCCGAAAGTCATTGAAGTGGGGCGTCGCTCGAATCCAGCGGAAACCGTCGAGCAAAGCGTTTATGAGGTCGCCCATCAGGGCAAACAGGGGCTTCTGGTCCATCTGCTCCGCGATCCCGCGATGAACACGGTTCTTGTCTTTACCCGCACCAAACACGGCGCTGACCGCGTGGCTCGCAAGCTCAGCCAATCGGGCATCACCACCGCAACCCTGCATGCCAACCGGTCGCAGAACCAACGCCTCAAAGCGCTCAAGGATTTCAAGGCCGGCATTGTTCGTGTTCTTGTAGCCACCGATATCGCTGCGCGCGGAATCGACGTGGAAGGTATTTCGCACGTTGTAAATTTTGATTTTCCGCCGCATGCGGAGGATTACGTGCACCGGATCGGGCGCACGGGCCGCGCTCGCGCCGTGGGTGATGCCATCAGTTTTGTTACTCCCGAGGACCGTGCGTCCTTGAGGTCGTTGGAAAAATTCATCGGGCGCGGATTGCCTCGCAAGGAGTCTCCATTTGCGGAAGCTGCTCCTGCGGAGAAGCGTGTCAAAGTTGTTCCAGACTCCAATGGCAATCCTCAGCGAGGAGGTTTCAAGAAGCCTCTCAGCAAGATCCGCCGGTTCTTTGGAAGAAAGTAAAATTCGATTTTACACTTGCTGCATCGCAATCCCTGAAGGGATGATGGGTTTTCGGGATTCGTTAAAAAATCCCATGGAGAAATGCCGGCGTGGCGAAATGGCAGACGCAAAGGACTTAAAATCCTTTATCCCGAAAGGGGTGTGCGGGTTCGAGTCCCGCCGCCGGCACCAGCCCTCTACTTGAGAAGGCTCTGGATGTATTCAGAAGGCTGATAATTTTCGATCAGCACCTTTACCTCGCCGTTGCGGTGCATGCGCGCTTGGGTGACCAGAATTTCCGAGGTCTTGTGTGGCGCAAAGAGGATGTCGTCGTGCGTGGCATTGAGGTGCTCTGCGAATTTATCCGGCGTGAGCGAACCTCCCAGATGATCGCTGCGGCCGGTGGCCACGTGGATCGTGCCGCGAATCTTTTCATCCTGAATGTCGCGTCCAGAAACCGGCAGGATCTGGGTGCCAAATCCGAGTTCCCCGAGTTCGCCAGTGACGGGATCCGAGGTGAGCTTTGCATTGTGAGCCTCAACCACTGAAGCATCGCCATTGAGGAGTTCCGCTTTTTGGATGCGTCCGCCGGACACATGCATGAGGCCAATTGTTCCATCTTCATAGCGCATTGGGAATGCGCCACTGGCTCCTGTTGGAACATAATAAATCTCTCCGGCAGGGAGGTTGGCGACATCGGGTTCATCGCCACGGCAGAGGCCATGGCTCTTTTGGGCATCTTGACGACCCAGGTCCAAGTGAAGCGTGTGTGTGTTGCCGTTATAAAGAAAATCGATTTCAACCCAGTCGGCATTTGTCATTCCGAGGCGCATTTTTTCAGCGTCCACGCTCACATCATCATAGCTTACTGCGAGACCGCTGCGCAGGATGGTCGGGTTGACGCCATGGAGGGTTGCTCCGCGGAATTGGTATTGTTTAGCAAATGCCGTCAGCGGTGCCGTGGCTGAATACGTCGAGATGCAAAGAATGATGTCGTGGTTGGGATAAACATCCTTCTCCAAGCTCACCTTCTGACCTTCCGGCGTGTAGGCTTCATCGGGGAGGTCCAGATTGCTGCCGCCGGTAATTTTGTAGGCGTAGATCCCGCCGCCCTGGAGGCCGAGTTCTTGGAGCACACCGGCGTGGAGTGGTTTGTGGAAAAAATTTACCGCATTGCGCTGGATCGGAAGTTCCGTGTTTTTGAGGAACGCAAAATTTTTGATTTCGGAAGGGTCCTCGAGGTCGATGAGGATGCAGATTTTTTGGCCCGGACGTGGTTCGAACGTGCTGCGAAGAAGATTGGCGAGTCGAAATGCAGGAAACGTGCGGCGGGCGGCTTGCTCTTGGATTGTCATATTGGTCATGCAGGAAACTCTACGAGCAGGGCTCCGGTTGCGATTCAAAAATCATCATTCCTCAGAGAGCGCCGGAGGGGGGATTTTGAGGGTCGAAATTTTTTTTAAAAATAATTGTTGCCAGTTCGAAAAGTTTCGTTATTGTGATTCTCGTTCTGGGGGGAACATTCAGCCCGCTGTCGCATTCGTGATAGCGGGCTGAAACTTTTTACGGGTTTGCTATTTCAGCCGACGCCCCAGTTTTTTCTTCAACATCTCCCAGGCCGCGGTCGTTTCCTCCACGCGCAGCATCGTGCAGGTGGCGGCGTAGGCCGTCACGGAAAGGACGATGCAGGAAAAGACAATCACGGTGCGCGAAATCAGGCTCTCGGAGGGCAACAGGGTAGGGCCAAATGTGAGAATGCCTTTGCAGGCGAGGGCGAGGGGAATGCTCGCTGCGGCGCATCGGGTGAGTGTGCTAAAGAGTTTTTTTGTTTCCAGTCCCGAGGCGGGTGAAAGCATGAATACATAAAGCGCGGCGAAGTTGAGTGTCGCGCAGATTGTCGTCGAGAGGGCGAGGCCTTTGTGCCCGAGTCCCAGATGAAACATGAAAACGTAGTTGAGGATGAGGTTTAATCCCACAGAGGCGAAACTCACGAGCATCGGGGTCCATTTGCGGTCAATCGCGTAAAAGGCGGGGGAGAGCACTTTGATGCAAGAGTAGGCAACAAGGCCCAGGGCATAGAATTGGAGGGCGATTCCGGTTTGCAGCGTATCCTCCGCGACAAAGTGACCGTGTTGGTAGATCAGGCCAATAATCGGATTCGCCAAAAACCAAAGTCCCACGGCGGAGGGGAGGGTGAGAAAAACGGCGAGGCGCAATGCCTTTCCCAAAGTCGGTCCGAACTGGCTTGTGTCGGTGTCCGCCGCAATGCGCGAAACAACAGGAAGAGTGATGGTGGCCACAGCGACGCCAAACACGCCGATCGGCAGCTGCATGAGCCGAAATGCGCTATTCAGCCAAGTCACAGCTTCAGCGCCGACATAGGAGGCGAAACGGGAATTCACCAGCACGTTCACTTGCACAGCGCTCGCGGCAATGACCGATGGCACCATCAAAATCAGAATTTTTTTGATGCCGGAATCATTCCATCGAAAATCGGGACAAAAACGAAACCCGGCACGGCGCAGGCTGGGAATCTGGACCGCGAATTGGAGAAAGCCTCCGACCAATGTCCCAACAGCCAGGCCGATGAGAGCTTTTGGGCCAAAATGAGGATCGATGAACCATCCAAAGACCACTCCGCCTGCGATGGAACCAATATTGAAAAAACTCGAAGCCATCGCCGGCGCCGTAAAGATCTGTCGCGAATTCAACGCGCCCATCACTAACGCGGCCAGCGAGACGAGCAGAATGAACGGATACATGATCCGGGTGAGGAGGATGGTAAATTCGGCGTCGGCGGGATCAAAGCCCGGGGCGAGGAGGTTGACCAGCGGGCCGGCGAAAATAATTCCCAAAATACTCACGGCACTCATAAAGACCGCTGCCAGGGTGAGCATCTTGGAAGCCAGTGCCCATGCGGCTTGCGGACCTTCTCTTTCAATTTTCTGCGAAAACACCGTGACGAATGCAGTGGAGAGCGCACCCTCTGCAAAGAGGTCGCGTAGGAGATTGGGCAGGCGGAAGGCTATGAGGAATAGCCCCATCGATGCGGTGCCGAAGAGGGAATTGAAAAGAACCTCGCGCACGAGTCCCAGCACGCGACTGCACATGACGGCCAGGGCAATGACGCCGCTTGCTTTGGTGTTAAGTTTTTTCCCGTCGTTCATTTTTCGGCAGCGGCTTTGCGGAGGCGGTCCATGATGGCAGCGCCTATGCCAGTCTCGGGGATGGCTTCGGCAACGATCAAATCGAGTCCAGCCTCATCCAGTCGGCGCATGGCTCCATAAAGATTCGCTGCCGCTTCGCGGAGGTCGCCGGACTCGCTGAGTCGTTCGGTTTTTAAAAATCCTGACGCAACGTGTGACAAGGTGAGGAGTCCGTCTCGCGGTCCCTGAGGAGTGGGATGGGAAGAAATAATCAATTTCGTGCGCGGGGCGTAGTGGCTCTTCAATCCTCCTGGCGCCGCAACCCCGGCAGGGCCGTAAAAAACGGGAGCAAAGGGGCGAAGGTCATCTTCTGTGATCGGGCCGTGACGCAGGATTTGCAGGCGGTCGCCCAAAACATGAACGATCGTGGATTCAATGCCATGGCGACAAGGACCGCCATCAAGGATAAGGGGAATGCGGCCGTCGAGTTCGGTGGACACATGTGTTGCGCTCGTGGGGCTGATCCGACCAAAGCGGTTCGCACTTGGAGCGGCGAGGGGATTTCCAAAGGCTTCCACAACGGATTGAAAAACTGGATGCGCGCTCCAGCGAACGGCGACTGTCTCTTGGCCGTCGGTTACAATATCAGGAATCACCAGTTTTCGTGGAACGACCATGGTCAGTGGGCCGGGCCAGAATTTTTTTGCCAATTCCAAAGCCAGAGACGGAGGATTTGCGATCTGTTCTAACCAATCCGAGGACGGGACATGAACAATCAGCGGGTCGCTTAACGGTCGTTCCTTCGCTTCAAAAATTCTGGCACAGGCGGAAGCGGAGAGCGCGTTTGCGGCGAGGCCATAAACGGTCTCGGTGGGCAGAGCGACAACATCTTCTGCCTTGAGGACGTCGACCGCCTCAAGAATTCCGTGATCTGCGTCGACAACCCGGGTTTTCAATCGAGCGAACTGGCAAGAACGTCGTCCGTTTGGGCCTTGCGGAAGGCGAGTAGGGCCTCGTTGATCGTTGGCACTTCAGGCGCCAGCATGGCTGCGGCAAAAAGCGCGGCATTCTTTGCGCCGGCTACGCCGATGGCAAAGGTCGCCACGGGAACTCCAGCAGGCATTTGAACAATCGAAAGCAGGGAGTCCTGACCCTTCAGTGCATGGCTTTCCACAGGCACGCCCAGAACGGGGATGTGCGTTTGGGCGGCGATCATGCCGGGAAGATGCGCGGCTCCTCCGGCTCCTGCAATGATGGCTCGTAGTCCGCGGTTGGCTGCGGATTTGGCGTATTCCGCCATGAGATCCGGGGTGCGGTGCGCTGACACAACTTTGCACTCATGTGGGATGCCGAGTTTCTCGAGGATATTTGCGGCTTCCTTCATGGTCGCCCAATCCGAGCGGCTGCCCATCACAACGCCAACGAGCGGCGTGCCGGATTTGAAATGATCTGTTTTCATGGATGAATTCGAGCCCTCAATTCTGGAGAGCGCTTGAGTTTTTATGGCACTTTCCGGTCAGGCTTGGCAGAAAAAAACGATTCTGGAGGGAAAAGGAAAAGGCCGAGAGAAAACAAGTTCCCCCTCGGCCTTAAAGATCGTCCTTATTTAGACGTGTGGATTTTGCTCGGTGCAGGAGCTGGTTTGGCCTTGCTGGCGCAGGCTCCGAGTCCGAGTGCTGCTGCGGCGATAGCCACAACAGCGGCGATTTTTGCGAATGTCATTTTAAATGTCCCCTCCTTTCTTGGCTTGTAGCCGTGGCGAATTTGTCACATCCGATCCCGCTGACAACATTATTCGATGGAATTTTTATAGGGTATTCACCTTGCTGTGGCATTTGTGTGTCGGGGTCGTTGACCATGAAGCGCGACACTGATAATCATTCTCCCTTTTCATGAGCGGATACAAACACACGATCAACCTGCCTAAGACCGAGTTTCCCATGAAGGCAGGACTTGCGCAGCGGGAACCCGAGATGCTTGCCAAATGGGAATCCGATGGCCTTTACCAGAAAATCCAGGAGGCACGTAAGGATGCGCCGCTTTATCTGCTGCATGATGGCCCGCCGTTTGCCAATGGCGATGTCCACATGGGAACCGCGCTGAACAAGATTCTTAAAGATTTTGTGGTGAAGTCGCGTTCGATGGCTGGATTTCGCGCGCCATTTGTTCCCGGGTGGGATTGTCATGGTCTGCCCATCGAATTCCGCGTGGTCAAATCCTCTGCCGGTCTTTCGCCAGCGGAAGTGCGCCGCCGCTCGGAGGAATACGCCCGCAAATTCATCGACATCCAACGCCGCCAATTCAAACGCCTCGGCGTTCTGGGTGATTGGGATCATCCGTATCTGACACTCGATCCTTCGTATGAAGCGGGAATGATCCGCTCGTTTGCCCGATTCGTGGAAAAA
>JBEIMO010000010.1:0-23399 GCA_040378625.1 Verrucomicrobiia bacterium
GAGCGAGAACGCAGTCCTGGTCGCAGTTCGAGCCAGGGAAGCGGATGACGGCGAATTTCATTATTTGCTGATCGAGTAGTCCTCGATGACGGGGTTGGAGAGGAGGTCTTTGGCGATGCGGTGGATTTCGGAGTCGGGCGTTGAGTCGGGGAGTTCGAGTTCGATGACTTTGCCGATGCGGACGCGTCCCACGCCGGTGAGGCCGAGGTGGCGGATGGCTTCAGCGGCGGCGGCGCCTTGAGGGTCGAGGACGGATGGTTTCGGCAGAACGGTTACAAGGACTTTCATGATGCGGAGGGTTTCGTTTCTGGCTGAATCGAACAAGCGGATTTTTTATTTTTTCGATTTTGGGCTATCCCCCAGCCCACCGAGATGCCTGAAACGGCCAAGCAAAAGATCGAAAAAATCTCCCCGTATTGCGCATAGAATGTGAGCGTTGCATTGGTGGGCGCGTCGATTTTTCCAAAGAGAATGCCCTGCATGAATGTGCTGCCCTCTTCGTTTTTTAGAATTTCCTTAACAATGCCATGGCGAGTGATCGCACAGGTCACGCCGGTATTCGAGGCGCGAATCATGGGTCTTTTATTCTCCACGCAGCGGAAAATTGCATTTTGCAAGTGTTGTTTGGACCCAGCGCTTTCAAGAAACCATCCATCATTCGTGGCAACAACAAAGACCTGCGCACCCAGTAAAACAGGGTGCCGGGCCAAATCGCCAAGCGTATCTTCAAAACAAACCAGCGGCCCGAGTTTTACAGGCTTCGACTCCATTTCGAGAACCTTAAACTCATGCCCGGGATCAAAGTCATCCGGCACGAGATCCCCAACGATCTTGGCGATGAGAGGAAATTCCTCGCGCAGCGGCACGTATTCTCCAAATGGAACAAGGTGCATCTTGTGATAAAGCTGGGCCTGCGTTCCACGTGCGGTCAGCAATGCAATGGAGTTGAAATCGCCCTCCTTGCCCCAGTGGGTTGTGCCAAGTAGCAGGTCTCCCTCGTGCTGTTCCGCAAGGTTTCGCACCAGATCCCACGTGCGCTGATTGCCAAGCAAGGGACTGGGCGTGGAAGATTCTGGCCAGAGGATCAAATCCGGCTTCATGGCCATCGCCGAGAGCGTTTGCTTCTGATACGTTTCCAGCACGTCCATTTCGAAGTCCGCATTGTTCCGGACTTGCTGTGGAATGTTCGCCTGCACTGCTGCAAAACGAACTTCCGTGCTTTCGGGTGATGGCCTAAAAACCTCTCGAACCCCATAAATCCAAGCTAAAGCAACGAGCGCCACAGTAATTGCAAAGTCATAATGCGGACGCCGTGCTCCGCATTTGATTTCCAGAACCAGCCGTTTTATCGATGCCGCGAGCATCAGGTTTGTCATGGCGATCAGAAACGAAATGCCCCCGACGCCGGTGATGTCGGCTATTTGAATGAGAGGAACATTCGCGTGCTGCGCGATGCCGAGACCATTCCAGCCAAAAGCCGGGAAAATGATCCCCCGAAGCCATTCCATAGCCACCCACCCCGCCGCACCCAGTGCGCAGATGCGGAGATTGTGGATCGATCGCAACCACGCTGGGTTTTCGTCGTTGGATGAACCGTGAATGAGTGTGTGGGCAAAGAGCGTCCAGCCTGCAAAGTAGCAGGCAAAATAAAAGATGAGCAGGATCGTCCCCGGCCAAGTGAGCGTCGTCAGCCAAGATGCTGTCATCGCGAAAAAAACGAGGCCACAAACGTAGCCAAGGCCGGCGACGCGGAGTTGATTGCGTCGCGCGGAGGGTGGACAAAACCAGACTGCCCAAACCAGCGGAATCAGTGCCACCCAAATGAGATCGCCGAGGCCCCAAGGTGGATAACACACACCCATCAGCACTCCGCTGATCAATGACAAAACCCATGGCATGACTTGAAACATTTCCATTCCAATAAATGGCAAGACCCGCAAAAGGAAACTAAGATTCTTAATCAAGCCTCACTGTTCCGCCTCGGAAAATGTTTTCAGATGGATCGTCTGTTGCCGAACTGCCGCAACCTGAGAGGCGGTGATCGCCGGACGACCGGGCGCCCAGCGTTCGAGGAGTTCATTCAAAACAGCGGCGACCTGCTCGTCATTGAGATCGTATCGCCAAGACGGCATGATGCCGTTGTAGGTCGCATCTCCGCGGATCAGCGGGCCTTTTTTGCCAAGAAGAACGAGTTTGATAAGATACTCCGGCGGGTCGGCGAGAACCGGCGAATCTTTGAGCGGAGGGCAATTTTTCGGAATGCCGCTTCCATCCATCTGATGACAGGATGCACATCGCAGAGCGTAAATACTACGACCTTCCGTTGGCGTTGTATCAACAGTCGACTCCGGCGAGGGACCGCAGGAGACAAAAAACAATGCGGCAAGCAGGATGAGCGCTGCTCGAATCTTCATGGCTGGGAGACGGGCATTCCAAGAACGCGCAGAATGTCGCTCGCGATCGCAGACGCGTTCGGCAGTTGATCAATCCCATAAACCAAACGCATCCGCCCATCAGGATCGATCAAGCATGTGTTAGTGGAATGGTCGATGAGATCCTCCTGTGTTTCGGATTTTCTGTAAAACGCCCCATAGGCTCTGGCGATCGTTCCAATCACCTCCTTGGCACCGGTCAGACCGGTAAATTTCTCATCAAAAAGCGGCATGTATTTCTTGAGGGCAGCGATGTCGTCATTTTCATCCACGCTGATAAAAACAACGTTCACCCGCTCGCGCGCTTGGTTTGGAAGGAGACGAATGGCGGCAGAAAGGTTCGCCAGCGACGTCGGGCAGATGTTTGGACAATTGGTGAATCCAAAATACAGCAGAATGACATTGCCGCGATGGTCGGTGAGACGGAACCTTTCGCCATTTTGATCGGTTAACTCAAAGGAATAGGCCTCGCGCGTGGGCGTAAGATTTTTTCCATACCAAGAACCATTGTCCACCGGTTTGGAATTCGTAAATGCGATTGCTAAAATTGCGGCAAAAATGGAAATCACCACCGCCAGCACCTTTAATGAAAGCGAAATCCTAGCCTTCGTTTTTCGGGATGCAGATTCAGGCATTTCGCAGTTGGAGGATCTCCGCTGCCGCGTCATCCGCACGGAAAACCGACGTTCCTGCGACGAGAAGATTCGCGCCGGCGCGTTTTGATTCCCTCGCCGTAACGACATTGATGCCGCCATCCACCTCGATTTGAAATTCGTGTCCGAGGGCCTGGCGCCACTCTGAAGCCTGTTGCACTTTGTCCAACATCGCGGTCATGAACGATTGACCTCCAAAGCCTGGCGTCACGGTCATCACCAAAAGGATGTCAAATTGTCCAAGGAATGGCTCCACGTCGGCAATGGATGTCGGCGGACTGACCGCCAATCCAGCCAACAAGCCATTCTCACGCACCGTCCCAAGGGTTTTTGAAACATCATGAGAAGCTTCCACGTGAGATGTAATCGATGCCGCAAAGGGCAGGAAACGCTCGAGATAACGGTCCGGGCGATCGATCATAAGATGAACGTCGAGGGGAATACTCGTGTGGCGCGAAGCCGCTTCAACAATGGCCGGGCCGAACGAAATGTTATCTACAAAATGACCATCCATGACATCGCAATGAATCCAGTCCGCGCCGGCAGCGGTTACGCGTTCGACCTCCTGCCCGAGACGACTGAAGTCACTGGCAAGAATCGATGGGGCAACGATGGTTTTGCGTATGAGCATAGGTGTGGCATAGCTTATCAAAGTGGAAATTGCCAACGACGAATATTTCATGAGGGAAGCCCTCCGCCAGGCGCGCCGCGCGTATGCTGCGGACGAAGTGCCGGTGGGTGCGGTGATCGTGCGCGAAGGGGAAATCATTGCCCGTGCTTGGAATCAGGTGGAAATGCTGAAGGATGCGACCGCACACGCCGAGATGTTGGCGATCACCCAAGCGGAGGCCGCTGTGGAAGATTGGCGACTCACGGACTGCGATCTCTACGTAACCAAAGAACCGTGCCCAATGTGCGCCGGAGCCATCGTTCATGCGCGCTTGCGCCGGGTCATTTTTGGGTGCCCGGATCCCAAGTGCGGCGGCGCGGGCGGTTTGCTCAATATTCTTCAAATGCCCGAACTCAACCATCGCAGCGAGATCACCTCGGGCGTCCTGGCCGACGAATGCCTCGGCCTCATCCGTGAATTTTTCCGCGCCCGGCGACTGGCTCCGTGATATCCTCCCTCACATGAAATGGGTTTTTCTTCTTTTGACCGTTTTAGTTTCCACTTCCACCATGAAGGCATCCAGCGTTCGTCTCACTGATCAACAAGCCCTCGAAATCGGGAAACGCATTTGGAAAAACGAGTGCGCGGGGACCGTTTCTGGGCTGACCTCCTGGAACAAGGGCGAGGAATTCCCCTCGCTCGGAATCGCCCATTTTATTTGGTATCCAGCCGACCGGCGGGGACCGTTTGAAGAAAGCTGGCCGGGCCTTGCCCGTTTTTTGAAGGAGCGCGGACTGCCCGTTCAGGACTGGATGCTCGGCACATGCCCTTGGAAAACGCGTGACGCTTTTGTTGCCGATTTGGAGGGCGAAAAACTCTCCGGTCTCCGCAATCTCTTGTCGAAATCCGTCGCCGAACAAGCACGTTTCGCGGCCATACGGATGGAGTCATCTCTGCCAAAAATGCTGGCTGCAGCTGGTCCCGGAAAAGCCGCGCTGGTGAAGGCTAATTTCGAACGTGTTGCCGCACAACCGCTCGGCTTCTACGCGCTGATGGATTACGTGAATTTCAAAGGCGAGGGCATCAACCCGGAGGAACGCTACAACGGCCACGGCTGGGGTCTTCTTCAAGTTTTGGAGTCCATGCCATCATACAGCCCCGCTCTGCCTGCATTCGCGCATGCGGCTGATTCCGTTCTCACCCTCCGCGTCAAAAATGCCCCGCCTGCCCGCAATGAATCCAAGTGGCTCCCCGGTTGGCGCAATCGTTTGCAAACCTATCTTCAATGAACAAAGATCAAATCGCCGCCATATTTGAAAACATTGCCCGACTTTTAGAACTCAAGGGCGAAAACCCCTTTAAAATCCGAGCCTACACGCATGCGGTTCGCGCACTGGAAATCCTTTCGGAGCCAGTAGAAATGCTCGTTGCGGAGGAACGCGTTTCGTCTGTGGATGGCATTGGCAAAGCGATCTCCGAGAAAATCACCGAACTCGTCCAGACTGGCCGGCTCGCCTACTACGACAAACTTCGCGACGAATTTCCTCCCGATATTTTAACGTTGTTCGACATCCAAGGCCTCGGAGGGAAGAAAATCAAAGCGCTCTGGGATGCGCTTCGCATCGACTCGGTGACAAAGCTCGAACGAGCCTGCAAAAGCGGCGCCGTGGCTGAATTGCCGGGCTTCGGAGAAAAGACCGCTGCCAACATCATCAAAGCCATCGAGCATATGCGTAAACACGCCGGAGAATTTCGCTTCGGCGACATTGCCGCGCTTGCCGAAGGTCTTTTGGAGGACCTGCGCGGACATTCCGACGTCAACCTCGCCCAAATTGCTGGCAGCTACCGCCGCAAAAAGGAAATTGTGCGCGATTTGGATTTTATCGTCTCTTCCCGCAATGCTGAGAGTGTAATGACCTACTTCACGAGCCATCCGCTGGTGGAATCCATCCTTGCGCAGGGCGCCACAAAATCCAGCGTCCTTCTCAAATCCGGTATCCAATGCGATCTGCGGGTCGTCAGCGGCGCGGAGTATCCTTTTGCACTGAATTATTTCACGGGAAGCAAGGAACACAACGTCCGCATGCGCTCACGCGCCCTCTCGAAGGGCTGGTCGCTTAATGAATATCGTTTTAGCGCCGCCGAGGGACGCGAACTCCGAGAGCCATTGCCCGAAATCCATGAGGAAAATGACATCTACCGCGCTCTGGGACTTGATCCGGTGGAACCAGAACTCCGCGAGAACCGTGGAGAAATCGAAGCGGCCGAGCACCACAAACTCCCGCGCCTTGTCGAGTGGACGAACTTACGCGGAACATTTCACAACCACACCACGGCGAGTGATGGCCGAGCTTCGCTGGAGGATATGATTGCCGCCGCCAAGGAACTCGGGCTCGAATACCTTGGAATTGCCGATCACAGCAAAAGCTCGTTCCAAGCAAACGGCCTCGATGAAAAGCGCCTTGCTGCACAAGTCGAACGCATACACGAGCTCAATGCCGCCGAAACCGACTTCCGCATTTTCGCTGGCACGGAGTGCGACATCCTCAAAGATGGATCGCTCGATTTTTCCGACGATATCCTCTCCACACTCGATTACGTTGTCGCCAGCGTCCATTCGTCTTTCACTATGCCTGAGGCGGAGATGACCGAACGTATCATCCGCGCCATGCAAAATCCCCATGTGACCATGCTGGGCCACCTCACCGGTCGCCTTCTCCTGAGCCGCGAGCCATATCAGGTCAATATCCCTGCGATTCTCGATGCCGCTGCGGAGACAGGCACAATCATCGAACTCAACGCCAATTCCCGCCGACTCGATCTCGACTGGCGTTGGTGGCCGCTCGCCCGCGAGAAGGGCGTGAAATGCTCGATCAATCCCGATGCGCACACGACCGCTGGTCTCCAGGATTTACTCTTCGGCGTGGGAATTGCGCGCAAAGGTTGGCTCACCAAAGATGATGTCATCAACACGCTGCCTCTCACCGGCATTGAAAAAATCCTCCATGCCAAGCGAAGTGGAAAGTCCAATCCATGACGTCTCCCTTTTGAAAATTCCATGAACTTCAAAGTCCACCTCTCCGTCACCATAGCCGTTGGATTTGCGCTCACCTCGAGTGTGTTCGCAAAAAACGCCCCCACCCTTCGCGTTGAGCCGGGGTTGGAACAAGCGATCAAATGGAAGTGGTCGGTGGCATCCTCCGATGGGCTCGAATGGGGACTCCCGCTCCGCGATGTGCCGGTGCTGCAAAATCTTCAAACGCCCTCCAGCACCGAGCCGCAACCAGCCGGGAACCCGTCTGTTTATGAGATCAAAAAGGGCGATGTGCTCGTGAATATCGCCAAGCGATTCAAGCTGACTGTGGCTCAGTTGAAGGAATTCAATGAACTCACGTCCGACATGATCCATATCGGCCAAGAGCTCCGGATTCCGACAGTGGAGGAACGCTCCGCTCTCAAAAGCACACCGGTTGCGCGTCCCGCATCAGCCCAAGCGACTCCCAATGCTACCGGCGGATCTGACCTCGTGCGGTTGCGCGTTTTTCTCGACCGCCAAGGATTCTCGACCGGACCGATCAGTGACGTTTCCTCCCCTGTGGCTGATCGCATTTGTCATATTTATCAGACAAGCCTGGGAGAAACGTTTGATCTCGAGGCCCTCCGTCAGCGCGCCCGCCAATCAGTCTCGGATCCGCATACGGACTACATTCTCAAGGTGGCGGATTTTCGTTTCATCGCAACGCCCAAAGCCACCCGCGCGACGCCAACTCCCTCACCGCAAAATACTCCGCCCAAGCCCGCGCCGATGCCGCCCTTGACTTATGAGGAGATGGTGACGAGCAGTTTTATGGCTTACCGCACGCCTTGGGAATTTGTGGCCGAGCGCTTCCATTGCGACGAAGTCTATCTGCGCAAGCTGAATCCCGCACTGCCAGCCCATCCGCTGGCTGGATCGAAATTCGTCGTTCCCAATGTGGCTCCCTTCGAAATTGAAAAACTTCCATCGTCCAACATTCAGCCTCCCCCAGAACCTCAGCCAATCACCGCGAGCATTTCCAGCATGAGTGTTCTTGAAATCTACCGGGGCAAACAACTCGTCGCCGCGATGCCGATTTCCAAAGCCCGTCCCGCACTCACTGGCCGGGGAGAATGGAAAATCCTCAACGCTGTGGCACGGCCGCGCATGGCTACATTCCAAGAACCCCGCGTGGCACAAGTGGAAAAAACCGGGCCGTTTTATGTGAATCCCAACCCCACTCCCGTCGCTGCCAGAGCGGTCTTGTCCACCCAACAATTCCTTCCAGCCGGCCCAAACAATCCGGTCGGCATCCTGTGGTTGAATCTGGCCAAAGGGGACAGCGCGGAACCCCTGCCCTTCGGCCTGCATGGAACCAGCACCCCCGCCGAAATGTATTCCCTTGAAAGCATTGGGGGATTGCGACTCTCCAATTCGGACATCCTTCGCGCGGCCCAGTTGCTGCCTGTTGGAACCAAACTCGAATGGAAGCCCTGAGATTTTTACCCCAGTTTTCAAAACTTTCTGTCAATCACAGGATCATTATGCAAATTTCCACACATTGATTTTCTATGAAGATAAAGCTTCTCTTTCTGCTTTCGATTGCGGCCCTTACGACCACGTTTTGCATGGCTGCGGGAAAGCCTCAGCAATCAACCTCGAAATCCAAGTCCAAGCCAGCGCCCACCCCTGAAGCCACTTCTCAAAACTCATCAGATGCCATGACCGGTTCATCGACTGGCTCCGAAAAATACACCTACAACAACTGCAAGGTGGATGGCCCGTATATCGCAATGACCTTCGATGATGGCCCTCATCCAAAACTTACTCCCCGCCTCCTCGACATGCTTAAAGATCGCGGCCTGAAGGCGACATTTTTTGTCATTGGTCAAAATGTCGCTGCAAATCCCGAAATCGTTCAACGCATCGTTGCCGAAGGCCATGAACTCGGCAATCACAGCTGGGACCACAAAGCCCTGAATAAATTGGGAGCCGATGGCGTTAAAATGGAAATCGTTCAGACCGATGAAGCCATTCAGCAGGCCGTTGGCATCAAGCCGGTTATCATGCGTCCACCATATGGCGCCACAAGCCCAGCCATCAGCAAACGCCTCAATGAGGAATTTGGCCAAAAAGTGATTATGTGGTCCGTGGATCCCCTTGATTGGAAAGACCGTAACGCATCGCTCGTGACCGATCGCATCCTGAAAAACACCGCCCCTGGCGCCATCATCCTCGCCCACGACATTCACCAGAGCACGGTCGATGCAATGCCTGCCACGCTCGACGGATTGGTTGCCAAGGGGTTCAAATTTGCGACCGTTTCGGAGTTGATCAAAATGGAGCAGGTGCCATCCGCTTCCACCTCTCCATCCACGCCCACTGCCCAGCCAAAGGCTTCGGCTGCACCCTACATGCGCTGATCAGCCAATCACGCGGCTTCAGCGGCGTCCGCGCCCAGCGTGGTTTTAATGGCTTCGAGAATCGTGCGGGAGTTGCAGGGTTTTGGCAATACGGTTGCAATCCCAAGTTCCTTGAAAATATTTGTATTTGATTCCGTATTCATCCCGCTGGTGCAGATAATTTTTACATCCGGGTTGATTTTTCGGAGGTTGGCAATCAATTCAGGTCCGTCCATGCCAGGCATTGACATATCGGTGATGACTAGTCGGACGTTCTGGTGATGTTCCGCATACAAGGCGGCACCATGCTCGCCATCCGTGGCAGCGAGAACCGAGTAACCCGATTTTTCCAACGCACGCTGCATGACTTTCAACACGGTTGGCTCATCATCAACCAAGAGGATGGCTTCACCAGCGCCCTCTAATTCGCCAGCAAGCGCATTTTTTCGAGGCTTCACGACCTGGGTGTCCTCGACATGTAAACTTGGTAAAAACACCTGAAACGTAGTGCCTGCCCCCTCTTCGGTCTCGAGCGTAATAAATCCGTCGTGGCTTCGGACAATTCCCAAAACCGTCGCCAAGCCAAGCCCAGTGCCTTTATCCGGGCCTTTGGTTGTAAAGAACGGCTCGAAAATTTTCTTCCGCAACGAACGCGGAATTCCCGATCCGGTATCGCTCACACTCAATCGCACATACCGACCGGGCCGGGCCTGCGATTGACGGGATGCAAACCCCTCGTCCACATCGAAATTGCAGGCATCCAGTTTGATGCTGCCGCCACTCGGCATCGCATCGCGCGCATTGACGCACAGGTTCAGAAGGATTTGCTCGATCTGCGTCGAGTCGCCGAGAACGGCATCCAGACTCTTTGCAATGGTCGATTCCAGCTGAATGCCCTTGGGGAAGGACTGACGGACAAAATTTCCAACGCCGAGAAAAAGCGGCTCGATCTCCACCGACGATCGCTCACCGCGCACACCCGCTGTGAATGTCAAAATCTGGCGAACCAATTCCGTGGCCCGACGCAGATTGGATTCGACCATTTCCACCATCTCCTGGCCTTCGTCATCGGTCAGTCGGCTGTAAAACATCTCCAGCGCCATCGAAATTGGTTGGAGAACGTTGTTCAAATCATGAGCAATTCCCCCAGCGAGCGTTCCAATGCACTCTTGCCGCTGCATGCGCAACAACTCTTCATCACGGTTTATCGCCTGATCCGCATCGATATTGATAGTTACGATGGACTGTGGATTTCCCGACGAATCGCGGACTAACAACCATCGGCTCTGAACCTTGATATTCGTGCCCGATGCTGTTGTTTGGAGCAACTCGCCCGACCATTCGCCCTTCGCCAGAACAGCCTGACGCGCCGCAGCGATCTGGGTTTTGTTATGGCAAAACTCCTCTGGTATTTCCTTGCCGATCACTTTCAATGCCGAAATTCCATATAATGCCTCCGCACCGGCATCCCAATGGAGCACCCGACCATCGAGACCTTGAATCACCACGGCCTCGTCGATTTTTTCAACAAATTCCACCTGTTCGCGGACATGCTCCTCGGTTCGCTTGGTCACCGAATGATCCCGCACCACGCAGTAAATCGCATCCCCAGCCTCACTGTCGCGATTGGCATCAATGAGGATATTTCGGGTCGATCCATCCTTGCACCGCACACACACTTCCCAGTCCGTCACCTTGCCAAGCTCTTCCAAACTTTGGGCCAGACTCTCAAACTGGGCCGACTCCACCAAAATCTCATCCAGAGCAATTCCCTCAAACTCCCGCGCCTCATACCCCAGCAAATCCTCGCTCGCCCGGTTCACCCGCCGCACAAAACCATCCGGCGAAACCACCCAAAGCACCACCGGCAACGCATCCCAAATAAATTCCGCACCGCCATCTGAATTTCTGGGTGATATTTGAGATAAGGAGGCCTTGGACATGCTAAAAAACTGGGGTCAAAACCTAGGCCTGCGTGTTCAGAGCGTCAACCGGAAACCAAGCAACGAAGAACGCCTACTTCAACTTCATTCAATTCCTGCAAATCTTGTCATCCTGTCCAAAAGCTCCTCCTTCAGCGGTTTTTTTACCGCTTTGAATCTCGCGTTTCGACGTGTAGTTTTTCTTTATGATCCGCTGTGTATTGATTTCTGTTGCTCTGCTCGCATGGGCTGGGCACTCCGTTAAGGCGGGAATGGAATCGCTCACGGCGAGCGAAAGGAAATCCGCTATCTTTTTGGAAACCATCGCGATCCCATCAGCCAGCGAGTTTTTTGATGCGGTCGATAAACAATGCCAGCCCAACTGGTCCCAAGTCCCCAAAACGGCCGTTCCGGCAAATACAACGCAACGGGAACAACTCGCACTGCAACTTGGGGCGCTGATGACCGATAGCTACGTGGCTGTCGAAGCGCGCGATGCCCAAAGTGTCAAAAACAACGCCCGCGACCTCATCAATCTCACCAAAAAGCTCAACATCGGCCAGTCGATCATCGCCCGACGGCAGAGCATTAACGATTTTGCTGAAAAAAATTCTTGGATCACCCTATTTGAAGAACTGGATGCCACAAAAAATGATATCCGTCTCGCATTGCAGGCCCAAAAGGACCATGACCTCGTTGTTTTTCTCTCCACCGGAGCATGGATTCGCGAGATGGACGTTGCCGCGAATCTCGCCGCAGCCAACCCGAAACCCAGCCTTTGCTTGCTATTGGTGCAACCTTCGCTGATCAACCACATCATCGATCGCCTGACCTATCTTCCGGAAAAAACCCTCAATCTCCCAATCACCCAAAAAATCCTCCAAGGGCTCGAGTCCGCAAGGGCCCTGATGCAACAAGCCCACGGCAACCCGCTCGGGGAGGCCTCTGTGAAAGAACTCGCCGCCACCATGTCGTCTCTGGCGGCGATTGTGGCCTGGGAGCCTGCCAACCCATGAAAATCCTGATCGCCTTTCTCACGCTTATCCTCCTCACGCTCCCTGTCCACGCGGAAGAGAGCAAAGCCAAGCCCTCACCCCTCGATTGGAATAAGACCGACCAATCCCCTCGCAGCCGCGCTCTGGAGCTCACAGACACACTCGCAAGGGATGGCTACAAGACCCGCGATGGCTATTGGTTGGGGTCGTTGGAAAAATACAAACCGGTCATCATCGAAGTGAATTTGTTTGAAGGAAACGACTACTGGTTTTCGGCAGCAAGCATGGATTCCACCGCCTGCCTTAAAGTTTCCCTATTCGACGCCGAAGGCCGGCCCGCCGGTTATGAAGCGTTCAAGGATTCCGCGGTTGCAGCAGCAGGAATTTCCGCGCTACGCACAGGTCCCCATTTCGTGAGGCTCCTCATCACGGAAGGTGACAAAGCCGATGCCTGCATGGTATATTCCTACAAATAATTCGTTGTCATGAAAACCTCTACCACCGAGAAACTCAACAGCCCGCAAGTGCGGCAGTTCTCCGTGTTCCTCCAAAACAAAGTAGGCGCACTGCTCGAAGTCGTCCGGCTTTTGGATCAAAACAACATCGTCGTTCTGGCATTGAGCATCGCAGAGTCGTCGGAATCCGCCATCGGCCGCATCATTGTGAGCGACCCCGATCTCACCGCCACGCTCTTCCGCGAACAGGACATCCCGCACAGCGAGTGCGACCTTATGGTGGTCGAGCTAGATGAAGGCCTGAGCGACCTCTCTGGCGTTCTTGCCGCGCTTCTCATGGCGGAGGTGAATATCCATTTCAGCTATCCGTTGCTTGTGCGTCCCGGCCATCACGCCCTTCTGGCGCTTCACCTCGACGACATCGAATGTGCGTCCTCCGTGCTGCGCGGCGAGGGATTCAAACTTCTCAGCCAAGGCGATCTCTCGCGCTGACCCATGGGGCAATCCGCGTCCCCGGCCAGCTCCCAATCCGCTCGCATCCTCATTGGGCTCGCTCTCGGTCTTGCACTGGGATTGCTCGCCTCCGCCTTTCTCCCCGAATCCGCCCAGGCTTCGCTGAACTGGTGGATCAGTCAGGTCATTCAACCCGTAGGCCGTGTATTTTTGCGGATCATTTTCATGGTGGTCGTTCCGCTTATCCTTTCGGCGATCGTGCTTGGAACCACCGAAATGGGGGACATCCGAACCCTTGGCCGCGTCGGGGTGCGAACACTGACCGTCACGTTGATGCTATCGATCCTGAGCGTGGGCATTGCGCTGGGATTGGTCAATCTTCTCAAACCCGGCAGCGCCCTGCCCGAAGCCAGCCGACAGGCACTCGTTGCCACCTACTCCAGCGCGTCACAAAAAAGCATCGAACGCGGGCAGCAATCCCAGTCACTTTCGACAACGCTTCTCAACTTCATTCCTGAAAACCCGCTCGCCGAGGCGGTGAATGCCTTCAATCCCGAGAATACTGGCGGAGGCCTCATGGCTGTCATGGTTTTCAGCCTCTTTGTCGGAGTCGCAATGACAGCTGTTCCGCGTGAAAAAACGATCGCCCTTCGCGGTTTTTTTGAAGGCATGTTTGAAGTTTCGATGGCGATTATCGGATTTGCTCTGCGGCTGGCGCCGTTGGGTGTCGCCTGCTTGAGCTTTGCGGTGGCAGCTCGACTGGGACTCGATCTTTTTCGCACCCTTGGATTCTATGTTGGCGTGGTGCTACTCGGGCTTTCCCTGCAGCAATTTGGCGTCTATCCGCTCGTTCTCCGCTTTCTTGCCGGGCGCTCACCCGTGGCATTTTTCCGTGAATCCAAAGAGGCGATTGTGACCGCGTTCAGCACCTCATCGAGCAATGCCACACTGCCAGTCTCCCTCCGCATCGCCGAACACGAACTTCGCATCCCGCCGCGCATCGCCCGGTTTGTGCTCACTGTGGGAGCCAGCGCGAATCAAAATGGCACCGCGCTCTACGAAGGCATCACCGTCCTTTTTCTCGCGCAGGTTTTTGGCGTGGATCTCTCCCTGACGCAACAACTCACCGTAGCACTCATGTGCGTCATGGCAGGCATCGGCACAGCCGGTGTCCCTGGAGGCTCACTGCCACTCGTTGTCGGCGTTCTTCTGTCCATCAACGTCCCTGCGGAAGCCATCGCCATCATTCTCGGCATCGACCGGTTTTTAGACATGTGCCGAACGACCCTGAATGTGACCGGCGATCTGGTCA
Organism: Verrucomicrobiia bacterium; assembly: GCA_040378625.1. Taxonomy (GTDB): domain Bacteria; phylum Verrucomicrobiota; class Verrucomicrobiia; order Chthoniobacterales; family Terrimicrobiaceae; genus UBA967. The sequence continues at coordinate 14,251 of JBEIMO010000010.1, forward strand.
TCGCCGCCGTGGTCTCCAAAAATTCCGACACCGTATGACGAGGACGCTTCTCATAGACATCAGCAACAGCTTTACCAAAGTCGCTATTGCGCGTGACGACAAAATTGGCCGTGTCCACCGGATTCCCACGCCAAGCCTGAGCGCATCCCAACTTCTGAAAATTCCCAGCGCGGCGACCTGCGACAAAGTCATTCTCTCTTCCGTCGTTCCCTCAAAAAACAAGGACGTCCTCCGCGCCTTTCCCCGCGCGCTTGCGATCGGTCCGAACCTCGACTTGGGCGTGGGCATCGACTATCCGAAACCACAGGCCATCGGGGCCGACCGTCTTGCCAATGCCGCCGGTTGCGCCGCTCATCATGGTTGCCCGGCCATCGTTGTGGACTTTGGAACCGCCGTAACATTTGACGTTCTCTCCGCGAAGGGCGCATACATCGGCGGCGTCATCGCTCCTGGCTTGAATGCCATGACGCACTACCTCCACGACCGCACCGCGCTCCTCCCGCTCATCAAACTTCGCGAACCCAAATCCGCCATCGGGCGCAGCACCCAAGACGCCATGCTCTCCGGCGCGGTGCATGGTTACCGAGGGCTTATCCGTGGCATTATCGAAAAAATCCGCAAAGAGGAATTTCCTAAAAAATGCCCGCTGCTTATTGCCACTGGCGGCGATGCCGCTCTTATTGCCAAAGGCACCACGCTCTTTGACGCCGTTGACCCTCTGCTCACCCTGCGCGGACTGCTGGTCATCGCGCAGAGAAACAAGTTTTAACCAGATTGAACGAGCCTTCCGAGGCTCAATCAATACGAGCCTTCGACCCGGGCTGCGACGTCGCGGTATCCATAATCCACTTCGTAGATTTGCTTCATGCTCTCGATGGATTTTTCTTTATCGCCCATTTTTTCGTAAACGATGCCGAGGTTGTAGATGACGTCCTTTTTGACGTTGTCCATGATCGACAGTTCGCTGGCGGCGTCGGAAAGGGTCTTGGCGGCGAGGTCGAGCATCGAACGGGCTGTGAAGCACTGGCCGAGGAGGCACATCGCGCGGATACGGACGCTGGGGTTCTGGCGGGCTTTTTGAAGTTCGGGAATCGCTTCCTGAAACTGCCCTTGCTCGATGAGAATTTCCCCCAACTCGAAGCGCATTTGGAGATCGGTTGGGTTTTGTTCCACACGGTCGCGAGCTGACTGGAGCAGGATCTCCGTGCGTTGGGCACGGAGTGATTCGAGTTCGGCTGCGTATTGTTCCGCTTCGGGCGTTCCAGGATGTGCAGCAACAATCGCCTCGCGGGCCTGGATCGCGTTGTCGAATTGTTTCATCCGGAGGTCGGAGGCTTTGCGAACAAGCGCGAAATCCGAATTGTTTGTCAGCGCGGCAGCGTAGTTATACCAGCTCGTGGCATTGTCCCAATCTTCCTTCTGCTCGTAGAGCTCGGCGATGCGCTTAGCTGTATCGACCCCGCCGGGTTCCGCTTCGGCTTTTTTGTGGAGGTCCGCGAGGAGGTTGTCGATCATCTCCTCGCTGCGAACGACGCGGGATTGCTGCTCGAGCGCGACCGCTTGGTCCTTGTCTTTGATGAGATCACGGTAGGTTGTTTCCTCCTTGTCCCATCCGCCGCTCTGCATCGACGAAGCCGCAGCGGCATCCTTGGCTCCCTTCACGGCGATGAGATCGCTGGGACTGATCGCCACAATTTTCAAATAAATTTCTGCCGCCCGCGCCGGGTTGCCGAATTGCATGCAATGACGAGCGAGTTCATGCATCGCTTTAATATCCTTCGGTGAGGCTTCTAAAATCGTTTCCAGCGCAAAGGCAGCAACCTCGGGCAAATTGGCGGCCAGCGCGGCATCGCGCAGCAGCATGTTCAAAGACGCGCTCTGCGGATCGTTCTCGAGGAGTTTCTCGATGGCATCAATGGCTGCCAATGGTTCTTTTTTAAGCTGGCTCTGGATTTTGATGGCACTCAGGGAAGCCCCGGACAATCCCGAGAGGAGACCCTTTTTGCCGCCTTTGGCAATGGCCGCCTTTCGCACCAGTTGACGGCCAGCCAGAAATTCAGGATGGCTTTTGAGAACAGGCAGGAGGAGCTGGATCGCGTAGCCGTGATTTTTGAGCTGCATCGCACTCATGGCTTTAAGCCACGTGGAGCGGTCAAATTCAGGGAGATCTTTTTCGGTTTTCACGGCCATAGGGAGGCGAAACATTACTCGGAAGCGGGCAGCACATCAAGCTCCGCGCAGTCCGTTTTCTTAAATTGTCTGCGAGAGAAATCCTCCATCCACGCGAATGTCCGTCCCCGTGATGAACGAGCTCGCCTGCGAGCTGGCGAGGAAAATGACGGCTCCGGCGAGCTCCTCGGCTTCCCCAAAGCGGGCCATCGGCGTGTGACCAAGAATGGCAGCGGCGCGAGGGGTTGTTGAGCCATCGGGATTGAAGAGCAGGCGGAGGTTCTGCTCGGCAGGGAAAAAACCTGGGGTGATCGAGTTCACGCGCACGCCGGTTGGCGCCCATTCCCTGGCGAGGAATTGGGTGAGGTTGAGCACCGCGGCCTTGGCTGCGGAATAGGCAACAACGCGCGAAAGCGGAAGATGGGCCGAAACGCTGGCGATATTGATAATGCTCCCTTGACCAGCTTCAACCATGGCTGCACCGATCACTTGGCAGGGCAGAAGTGCGCCACCAATAAGGTTCAAATCAAAGTTCGCCATCCAATCCTCTGTGGCAATGTCTGCAAAGGCATTCTCGGCTGTGACGGTAACCCGCGGATCATTCCCGCCAGCGGCATTTACCAGCACGGAGGGAATTCCGAATGTTTGCGTGGTAAGATTGAGAAGCTCCGTGAGGCTGTCGCGGTCAGTGGCATCGGTTTCAATAAATGCAGCCTTACCGCCGGCTTTAGAAATTTGAGAGACCGCTTGCTCTCCGCGTTCACTGCTGCGACCCGCAATGATGACACTTGCGCCAGCCGAAGCCAAAGCGGCAGCCATTCCTCCGCCAAGAACGCCAGTTCCTCCGATGACGACAGCCACTTCCTCGGAAAGATCAAAAAGATTCGTTGCCATAGATTCTCAATAAAAACCAAACTTCTCGTATCCGCACGGTTTTTTTGGCTTTCGATGGCGCGGACACTCGCTAAATATGCGGGATCCATGTTGAAAGACACTCAAAGTGAACGCGACGAACGCAGGCTGCCGATTGACCGGGTGGGAGTAAAATCCCTCCGCTACCCGATGCAGGTTCGCGACAAGGACCATGCGATCCAAAGCACGGTGGCCACTATTCAACTCACCGTTGACCTGCCGCACCATTTCAAGGGAACACACATGAGCCGATTCATCGAGGCTCTGAGCGCCCACGGACCGGTCATCCATGTCGAAAACATTCGCGACATTTTGGTGGAAACCTCGAAACGCCTCGAGAGCGACTGCGCCCATCTCGACATTGAATTTCCGTTCTTTTTAGAGAAAAAAGCTCCTGTCACCGGCGCTCCGGGATTGCTGGATTACAATGTCAAATTCAGCGCGACCCTCACCAAGGGCGTTCTGGATTTTGTAGTCACCACGGTTGTTCCTGTCACGACTCTCTGCCCCTGCTCGAAGGCAATCAGTGTCGCCGGCGCGCACAATCAGCGTGGCCACGTCACCCTCGCCGTGCGTTGCACGAAACCGATGTGGATCGAAGACATGGTCCGCTTGGCCGAGGAATCCGCAAGCTCGGAGCTCTTCAGCCTTCTCAAACGGCCTGACGAAAAACACGTGACCGAGCAGGCCTACAACAATCCTGTTTTCGTGGAGGACCTCGTGCGCAATGTGGCCCTACGCTGCGAAGCAGATTCGAATATCCTGTGGTATCGCGCGGAAGCCGAGAATTTCGAATCGATCCACAATCACAACGCCTACGCGCTCATCGAAAAAAACGCCCACCGCAAGAAGGTGGGGCATTAAGTTTTGCTACTTGATCCGGTGGAGAAAATTGTTAATTTTTTGGCAGCTTTCAAAGGGGGTATAGCTCAGTTGGTAGAGCGCGTCGTTCGCAATGACGAGGCCAGGAGTTCGAGCCTCCTTACCTCCACTTCTTATTAAAAAAGCGATGTTCACCGCACCCGATCATTTGCGCACCTGGGCCGAAATCGATTTGGCCGCATTGCGCGAAAATTTGGCGTTTATCCGCAACCATGTGGGACCAGCGCCGGAAATTTTAGCCGTCGTTAAAGCCAATGGCTACGGGCATGGCGCGAGAGAAATGGTCAAAGCGCTGGCCCATGAAACCGCTATTTTTGGCGTCGCCAATGTCAACGAGGCGCGCGAGGTCTCTGCGGCTGCAACTGGTCGCGACATCATGCTTCTGAGCCCCTGCCTCCCTGGGGAGCGTCATGAGGCAGTGAAAGAAAATTATATCGTCACGGCATCCAGCGCTGCAGAAGCCAGGGAATATGCGGCACTGGGGGCAACACGCCTGAATTTCAAAATCGATACCGGCATGGGCCGCGTGGGTTGCTGGTGGGAGGAAGCTCCTGAGGAAGCCCGCAGAGTGGCTGAGATTCCCAGCATTTCTCTGCACAGTATCTCGACTCACTTGCCCTGCGCGGATGATGACCTCGAATTCACCTCGAACCAGTTGGATCATTTTTTCCAGTTGAGTGCGGCCCTGCGGCGGCTTCTTCCCGCAGTCAAAGTCCATTCACTCAACAGCGCGGGCATTCTCGCTTTCCAAAACCATAGTGCCGACATCGTCCGCCCCGGCCTCATTCTCTATGGCGTATCCCCAGTGGAAGGTTACTCGGATGCGCTTAAGCCTGTCCTGTCTTGGAAAGCGCGGGTGGCTCTCATCAAAAACCTTCCCGCCGGCACTGGTGTGAGCTACGGACGAACATTCATTACCCCAAGCCCCCTGCGCACGGCGGTCATTGCTGTGGGATATGCCGATGGCTTTCCGCGTCAGTCCTCAGGCCGTGGTGCGAGCGTGTTGATTCATGGATGCCGGTGCCCGGTGATCGGGCGGGTGACGATGGATCAAATTGTCGTCGATATTTCGGCTGTTGATGGAGTCAAAGACGGCGACGAAGCGGTCCTCATCGGGCGTCAGGGAGAGCATGCGATCTCGGCGAACGATCTAGCCGAACAATCGGGCACCATTGCGTGGGATGTCCTCACAGGCATCGGACGCCGTGTCGAGCGCTTCTATTCTGGCGCTGCGGCAAACGGACTCTAGCGTTTTTCACAGAAACCGAATCGTCAGCGGAAATTTGTAGCTGACGCCATCGCTCGCCTTTACGGCGCCGATGATCAAATAAATCAGCCAGATAATCGTAAAAATCACAGGCAACGCCAGAGGCACAATCAAGCAAGAGCCAATGGCGGCAATCAAGCAGACGAAAGCAAACCACAGACTCCAGGAAATTTGAAAGTTAAGCACATTTTTGCCTTCGGCATCGAGGCCGGCAACGTCATTTCTCTTTAAAAGCCAAACGATAAGCGGCGCAAGAATATGACCAAATCCGACAACCACCAAGCCGGCCAAGGCGCTTAAATGCAGGATGGTGATCCATTGCCTGCTATCCGGGCCATTTGACTTCGGTGGCAACGGTGGCGGAAACGAGGAATTGGTATCCATGGGCAAAACGTTGCCCCTTATCTTTGAAAAATCAAGAGCGGTAAACTTCCGCAAAATGAAGTGGAAAGCCATGCCGCCTTTGAATATAAAAATGGAGCAATGAAGAATCTCCCCATCCCTCTTCTTTTGGTGCTTGGCGCCCTCGCTTTTCTATCCAGCCATTTGCAGGCTCAATCCCCTGCGGCCGCAAGCGAAAGCGACAATGCCTACAGTTTGTTTTCGAGCGGCAATTATGCAGGCGCGGCAGCTGCCTACGAGGAAATGATCAAGGGATACCCAACCGACATTTTGGTGCAGGCCTCGATGATCCAGTTGGCCGTCTGTCAGCTTTATACCGGGCAATACGAGAAAGCTCTGAGTAATTTGGAAAAAGCAAAATCCGGCCCGCCTCTCACCGCCGATCAGCTCATGATGCTCGCCAGCCTACGCCCGCAGATCCTGGCTGCAAAAGCTTCCACATTGCCTCAGGCGGATCGGAAAGCAGCCTTTGAGGAGGCGATCAAGGGATATGCCGACTACATGGAAAAATACCCACAGTCTGCAGAAGTCGAATCCGCGCGCTACGGCCGCGCCATTTGTTTTTATCAAATCGGCGAATATTCCAAATCGGTCGAGGAATTGCAGGCGAACATCGAGAAATTTGCGACAAGCCCGACTGTTTCCAACAGCAAGAATCTCCTCGCTATTACCCTCGCCGCCCAAGCGGACAAGGAATTCAAAAGCGGCGACAAGGGGAAAGGCCTAGGATTAATCAAGCAATCGGAGGAAATCCTCCGTAAAATCATTGCCGACAAAAGCGATCTCGCGCTCATCAATGAAGCCAATTTCCAACTCGGCGAGATTCTCTTCATGCAGGCGGTGTTTAGTCCCCAATCCGACCGCGCATCCCCTTATATGCGAGCTGCCGACGCCTATAGGGACGTTCGCTCGAAGGAGGACATTGAGGCCATGCAGCAGGAGAAAATAAAAGCGTTGATCGCTCAAAAAACCGATGCCCTTCGCGCCAGAAACATACCACTCAAAAACCAACTCGATAAAGACAACGAACGCGCAGTGAAGAAACTCGCAGAAATCTCTGCGAAGCCTGATCAAACAGCCCCCGCCTTGCTCAAACTGGGTGAGGTTTTATTCAACGCCGGCAAATACAATGAATCCCGAACCGTCATTCGCCACGTCTCCCCATTTCTCTCTCTGGATGAGGAAAAAATGCGGGCGGGCTATTTCAGGACGATGACGTATGCGATGCAGAACTCGCTCCCCCAAGCAGTCAAATCCTATCAGGATTTTTCGAAGGATTTTAAAGCGAAGCCGATCGCGGAAAATCTTCCATTTCTCATTGGCAACATGCACCTCGTGGCGGGGAAGGCGCAGGAATCGATTCGCTTTTTTGACGACTCGTTACAGCAATACCCACAGGGCCCCAGCATGGGATTTTCGTTAGCGCAAAAAGCCCAAGCCCACATGGTGCTTAAGAAATATGACGAGGCTTTGAAAACCTTCCAGAGCGCTCTGGGAAAAAATCCAGCCCTCGAGGTGGCAGTCATGGCGCAATTCGGGCTTGCGACCGTTTTCCGTGAAACCGCTCAATGGGAAAAGGCTTGGGATGCCTATAAAAAGACGAAAGAAAAATATCCCAAGACACCTCAAGGCATCGAAGCGGCTTACTGGATTGCCGCCTGCATGCAGCAGTTGGGTCAAAACAAAGACGCCATCCCGCTGTTGAAGGAATTTATCCAAACCCACAGCGCCCATGCCTTGATCCCGCTTGCTAAATTCGCTTTGGGAAATGCGCAGATTGCGATTGGCCAAAAGGACGATGGCATTGCGACACTGGCTGAGGTCGCGACAAAATTTCCCGACTCCGCGCCGGCGCCATTCACCTACTTTGCGCGGGCCCAGGTTTTTTCCAGCAATCAGAAGCCTGCAGAGGTCACCCAACTCATGAGGGACTTCATTGCGCGATATCCGAAAGACGAAAAAATCTTTTTTGCCTATAACAGCATCGCTCAAAATGCAGTCAGCGCTGGAAGCCTCCAAGAGGCTGCAGGCGCTTATGCGGAGTTCGTTAAAAAATATCCTGACAATCCGAATACGCCGGCTTCGCTGCTGAAAATTTCCGAACTCAAGCGCAGTCAGGCCGAGCGCATGGGAATAAATTTTGCCGCCCTTGCCCCGGAGGATAAGACGAAATGGAATGCCGCGATCGAAGAATCCGTGGCATCAGTGGAAACACTGCTGGCCAAATATCCCAAGAGCGCAGAACTCGCTGCCGGCGTTCAATCGCTGCTCACCAGCCAGCGTCTGCTTGTGCGCTCAAAGTCGAATAGCGATGAGGATCTGGAAAAATATTTTCAGCAACTCGCCGCCAAATCGAATGACCCCACAGCCAAGAGCCTGCTTCTTTTCTCGCTCGGCGGGTTTATTTCCGAAAAAGACAAATCCCGCGCCCTTGACCAGATGACTGCAGCATTTCAACCCACCGTGGTTTACATGCCAAAGGACATGGAGATCTATGGACTCGCGCTCTTGGCGGCTGGAAAAGCAGATCTGGCCGTATCGGTGTTTCAAAAAATCTCCAAGGACTACCCGAACCCTCAAGGCGTCGAGCCTCAAGCCGCACCGCCACTTATTCAGGAGGCCCAAGCGGCTGCATTTTTTGGAATGGGGCGCGTGGCACAGGTCGGCAAGAAAACCGCCGAGGCCGCGAAGTTCTTCAACCAACTCAAATCCGTCTATCCTTGGTCACCCAAAATCCTCGAAGCCAATTATGGAATTGCCGAGGCCCTGATCGCCGAAAACAAAGTCGATGAAGCCATGAAGATTCTTGGCGGCATCATCCGCGCACAGAATGCCACGGCCGATCTGCGGGCGAATTCCTTTTTACTCTACGGCTACATCATGAAGGATAAAGCCAGCACGGAGACCGATCCCGAAAAGAAGGAAGAAGCACGGGCTGCCGCCATCGATTTTTTCATGAAGATTCCTCAATTTTACAGCGGCGTTCCTGCCGCAGCATTAACAGGACTTTGGGAAGGCGCTCAACTCCTCGAACAGCAGGCTGCCGCAACTTCCGATCCTAAATTAAAAGCCCAGCAACTTAAGCGCGCCAAGGCTGCCTACGAGCAAATCACGAAAAATTTTTCCAATGATCAGCTGGTTCCCCAAGCCAAACAGCGCTTTGATTCCCTTCCTAGCTCATGAAAAAATCCGAACTTGCCCGCGAACTTCTTGTCCGCCTTCCTGCAATTTACCCAAACGCTCATTGCGAACTCGACTACACCAACCCCCTCGAGTTGCTTGTGGCAACAATTCTTTCAGCACAATGCACTGACAAACGGGTGAACATGGTCACCAAAGACCTTTTTGTGCGCTGCCGCACAGCGGCGGACTACGCGAACATCTCGCAAGAAGATCTCGAAAGCATCGTCCGCTCGACGGGATTCTATCGCAACAAGGCAAAAAACATCCGCGCCATGGGGGCCGCCCTCATTGCCAAGCATGGCGGCGAAGTCCCATCCACCCTCGAAGAGCTCGC